>NZ_JAWJTI010000005.1:0-178842 GCF_032911525.1 Stenotrophomonas veracruzanensis | reverse complement strand
CCCCCCCCCCCCCCCCCCCCCCCCCCCCCCCCCGGCCCAATCACATGAACCGCATTCCGCGACCAAGCCACGAGGGGCTGCGCCGTTGGCTGGGAACTACGGCCACCAGCCACGCCCGAACCGGGCGAAATGATCGGCCGCCCGCTCGAACGGATTGCGCGCACTCACCCCGCCGCACAGCAGGTACACCGGCAGGTACAGCGGCCCCAGCACCATGTACTGGTACACGTGTGCGCGTTCGTGATCATCCAGCCGGATCAGCGGCTCCACGCCCCACCCGGCCTGGTGCGCATAGGTGCGGCAGGAGATGCCCAGGTCATGGCCGGTGTGCAGGATCACATTGCCCAGCGTGATCGCCCCACCCGGTCCCCACGGCCAGCGGTCGAACACCAGCGCACAGTCACGGCCGCTCCAGCGCACTGTTGCGCCGCTGAGCATGCCGGCCAGGCCGCCGATCACGCCGAGCAGGGAATTGGGTGACGTCCATGCCGCGCCCAGCATCTGCAGCGCACGCAGCCAGAGCGGCCATGGTCGAGCGGCGGTGTTCAATCCGCCTCGTTCGGCATCAGCAGCCACAGGATCAGGTAGACCAGGATGCCGGGGAAGGCCGCCGAACCGATCGAGACCAGCACGAACACGATCCGCACCAGCGTGGGGTTCCAGCCGAAGCGGTGGGCGATGCCGCCCATCACGCCGGCAATCATGCGGTCGTTCAATGAACGCGACAGCGTGCGCGGCGTGGTGTTCATGGCGGTTCTCCTGGCTACGGGAAAAAGCGGTCGAGCATGGTTCGACTCTACACCGCCCCCATGTCTACGGCGTGCGGTGACGCAGCGCCTGCAGGCGCGCACCAAACCAGGCGGCTGCGGTCTGTTCAGGCTGTCCCGGACACTGGATGCGATAGGGTTTGCCACTCATGCTGCTCTGGCTGGCGGCGCGCTCGATGAACTGCTCGGCGCTGTCCACCATGTCCTTCTTCAGCAGGTAGTCGTACTTGCGCTGCAGATGCGCGCGCGCATCACTGCCGTCGTACCAGCTGCCATTGCGCTGGAAGCGGCACTGGGAGCCGTCCAGGCTGGCGATCAGCTGGGCGATCTCGCGCTGCGCATCCGCACTGGGCGCGGCCTGGGCAAGTGGCGCTGCCAGCAGTGCCGCAAGAATCAACAAAGTCCGGTACATCATCACCCCCAAGTCAGTCGAGCATGGCTCGACTCTACAGGTCGCGCGCCTTCAGCCAGCCATCGATCGTGGCCGGCACTTCGCGCTGCGCGCGGCCGGACACGTAGATACCAATATGGCCACCGCGGAAACTGGACTCGGTGTAGTCGTCCGTGCCCAAACGCCCGCGCATCGCGCGCGAGGCATCCGGCGGCACAAGATGGTCCTGCTCGGCGTAGATGTTCAGCACCGGCAGGGTCACCTGCGACAGATCCACCGCCTCCTCGCCGATCCGCACCGTGCCGTTCATCAACCCGTTGCCCTGGTAGAACTGCTTGATGAAGTCGCGGAACGCCTCGCCCGCCAGATCCGGCGAATCAAAGATCCACTTCTCCATGCGCAGGAAATCCTCCAGCGCCGCCTTGTCATCAAGGATGTCGAGCAGGCCCACGTACTTCTGCACGTTCAGGCGGAACGGCTTGAGCATCAGGTAACTGGCATTCATCAGGTCAGCCGGGATGTTGCCCAGCGTGTCAACCAGCAGGTCGACGTCCACCTGCCGCGCCCAGTGCGAGAGCATGTTGTCGGCAGTCTGGAAATCGACAGGGGTGACCATGGTGATCAGCTTGCCCAGCTTCTGCCGGCGCAACGCGGCGTAGCACAGCGCGAACACGCCGCCCTGGCAGATGCCCAGCAGGTCGACCGGGCCGCCGCTGCGCGCGCGCAGCGCATCGACCGCGCCATCGATGTAGCGCAGCAGATAGTCCTCCAGGGTCTGGAAGCGCTCCGAGCGATCCGGGTAACCCCAGTCCAGCACGTAGACGTCCTGCCCCAGCGCCAGCAGCTTCTGCACCAGTGAGCGATCGGCCTGCAGGTCGACCATGTACGGCCGGTTGACCAGCGCGTAGACGATCAGCAACGGCGTGCGCCGGGTCGGTGCCTGTTCGCCGACGAAGCGGTACAGCACCACCTTGCCGTCGCGCCAGACTTCCTCGCGGGCGGTGACGCCATAGTCCACGTCTTCCACCTGCGGCAGCAGCTTCAGCCCTTCCATCAGCTTGCGCTGCATGGCCAGGGTTTCCTGCATCAGGTCATCGGCGTTGAAGCCCAGCGGTCCTTTCATCGGTCACGCGTCCGCGTGGAAGTACGGGGCGCTGCCTTTGGTGCAGCCCTTTTCGCAGGCGCCTTTTTCGCAACCGCCTTCTTTACCGGCGCGGCCTTCTTCGCGGCCTTGCGCGCGACCGGCTTCACCTTCGCCGGCGCCGGCTGTGCCACCGGATCGACGTTACCCGTACCGGCCATGGCCACCACCTGTGCCTGCAGGCGACGCAGGCTGCGCTCCAACTCGGCGATGCGGCGGTGCGCGGCATCCATCTCGCTGCGGGTCGGCAGGCCGATACGTTCACTCATCTGTTCCACCTCGCGCTGCAAGCCGGCGCGCAAGCGCATCTGTGCGTTGCCCAGCGCGGCATAGACCTGCTGGAACGGCTCGGACATGGCGACCTTGGCGTAGGCCTCCTCGGCCACTTCGATCCACAGGTCGAACATCGCGCGGGCGCTGGTCAACTGGCTACCGGGCTGCTCGTGCTCGGCGAGGCGCTGCTCGAACAGCGCGAAGGCCTCGTCCAGCGCCTGCTTGATCTGATCGACATAGGCGCGCGAATGCTGCTGGTACTCCTCCTGCGCCCGCAGCAGTGCCTGCCAGCGCGCCTGGTGCTCGCGGCCGGGGCCGAACGCCGGGCTCTGCAGCCACGGGCCGGCCTGCAGCTGGAACTGCTGCAGCCATGCAGCGAATTCGGGCACGGCCGCGCCGGCCTGGGTGCTGCCACGAGCGCCTTGCAGCATCCACTGCAGCATGCCGTCGCCCTGCCCCTGCACCGCCTCGCGCCAGGCCTGGGCCACATCGGCACTGCTGGCGTCGCGGCCGGCGAAACGCGCAGCGACCTCCTGCATGGTGCCGTACCAGCTACCCGCCTGTTCGCGGAAACGGCGCACCGCATCTTCCGGCGCGCCCTGCCCCTGTTCGGGCAGCAGTTGACCCCACCAATCGAACAGCCGCTTCCAGCTGCCGGGGTCGTCGCCAGCCGGCGCACCGGGCGTGGTCGCATGGCGCAGGGCATCGCCCCAGGCGCCGAAATACTGCCGGGCCAGTGTCTCGAAATCGCTGCTGCCGGCATCATGGGCCGAACTGGTCATCGCAGGCCTCCGCAGGGCTGGCTCATGGCTTGGGGATTCGCAGGGTCTTGCTGATCATCAGCGACCCGGACAGGGCGAACAACAGCACCATCGGATGCAGCTGCCACGGACCGATCTGCCACTGGCCGAACCAGATGTCCCGACCGATGGCGCCGGTGCCGGCAGCGATCGCCAGCACGATCACCAGCACCAGGCTGGTCGGGATTGGGGTGCCTTCGAAATACGTGACCTTGCCCTCGTCGCCGGCCAGTGCCTCGGCGGTGACGTTGTAGCGCGCCAGGCGGCTGACACCGCAGCAGACGAAGTAGCTCAGCACCAGCCAGTCCCAGCCGCCCTGCATGCCGCAGGCATACGCCAGCGCCGCCGGGGCCACGCCGAAGGAGATCACGTCTGACAGCGAATCCAGCTCGCGGCCCAGGGTGGAACTGGACTTGCGCCAGCGCGCGATGCGCCCGTCGAGGGCGTCGAAGATGAAGGCCAGCGGGATCAGTGCCATGCCGAACAGCAGGTAGCCACGCTCGCCGTCCTGCAGGAAGCGCATCGCGGCAAACACCGCACCGGTGCCGCAGAACGCATTGGCCAGGGTGAACCAGTCGGCCAGCTGGAATTCGCGCAGCATCGAGAAGTGACGTTTCATGGAGTCTCACGGAGCATCAAGGCCCACAGGTTACCGCGAGCGCCACCGCCGGCGACAGCGCCGACGGGACTGATTCTTCACCGCTCCCTCACCCACCCTCACCTGCGGTGAATTTTTCGCCACCCATCTTGACAGCCTAGGGGGGTGGCGCCTGTCGCGGCTTATCCACAAAGTTGCCCACGCGTAATCCACACCCCCTGTGGACAACCAGATCTCACCGACTGCGACGGTGGACATTTCCTCATCACCCTGGAGCGGGGTTTCCCTACTTCCCAAGCCACAAGGTCGGCGCTATGGTCACCGGCGGACCCGCCGCCGCCACGTCCGAAACTCTGCAACGGACGATGATGATGCTGGATGCTCCCACCCTGGCCGCACAGCTGCGACAGCCCCATGGCGAGGCCGCACTGGCGGTCGCCGACTCCATGAACCGCAGCAACGGCGCACTCAACCTGGCCGCGATCGGGCTGCTGGCCGTTGGCGCTGGCGAACGGATCCTGGAAGTCGGCCCGGGCAATGCGGCCTTCGCACCGCTGATGCTGCAGGCCGCCGGCAGCCACTATCTGGGCATCGAGCTGTCCACCGCCATGGTCGAGGCCGGCAACCAGCGGCTGGCAAGCGCCGGGTTGGCCGAGCGTGCGGCCATGCGACATGGCGACGCCCATGCGCTGCCGGTCGCCGATGCCGCGATGGATGCCGCGCTGGCGGTCAACACCCTGTACTTCTGGCCGAACCTGGCCCCGGTGCTGGACGAGCTGGCGCGGGTACTGCGCCGGGGTGGCCGCCTGTGCCTGGCCTTTGGTGATGCCAGCTTCATGCGCAGCCTGCCATTTGCCGCCGACTTCCAGCTGCATGAGCTGGACGCGGTGGAGCTTGCCCTGCGTGTGTCGGGCTTCCGCGTATCGGCCTGGCGCAGCCACCGGGAATCCACGGCCGGCAATGACGGCCAGACCCGCGAAAAGCACTTCCACCTGCTGCTGGCACATCGGCGCTGAAGTGGTAGAGCCGGCCGCTGGCCGGCTGCACCGGCCATTGCGGATTGCCGGCCAGCGGCCGGCACTACCCGGCCTGCACGCGGCGGCGCCAATGCGCGAAACAGAACACCTGCATCACCAGCATGGCCAGCAGCCCCAGCGGCCACGCCCACCACAGCCCGGCCAGACCGTGCCTGGATTGCAGCCACATCGCCAGCGGCAGCTCCAGCAGCAGTACCGCCGCCATGCCCAGCAGCGCTGGCAGCAATACCGTGCCACTGCCGCGCATCACTCCGACCAGTACCGCACTGCCTCCCATCGCCAGCACGCCCCACACCACCGTGCACAACTGCTGCGTGGCCAGTTCGCGCGCCTCTGCGGCCGCCAGGATCAGCCCGGTCAGCCAGGGCGCCAGCGCCACAACCAGCACCACCACCCCGCTCAATATCGCCAGTCCAAGCAGCACACCAGTGCGTGCGATGGCCGGCAGTCGTGCCCCACGCCCCGCACCCATCGCATGCGCCGCGAGGATGGTGGCGGTAATACCCAGCGACATCGCCGGCAGCTGCACCCAGCTCATCAACTGGTTGACCGCACCGTAGGCGGCCGTGGCGGTATATCCGTGGCGATTGATCCAGCCCAGCAACACGATTTCGGCAATGGCCAGGCTGAGCATCTGCAGCGAAGACGGTACGCCGATGCGCAGCATCGAACGGATGAGCGCTCCATCGAAGCGGATGGCTTGCAGCAACTCATGCCCCGGTGCCAGCGGGTGCCCCATCCGCTGCCACCGCCACATCAGCCAGGCCAGGGCCAGCAGCGAGGCGAGCGCCGCCGAGACTGCCGCACTGGCCGAGCCCAGCCGTGGCAGGCCGGCCCAGCCCAGGATCAGCAGCGGCGTGCACAGCAGGCCAACCACCGTGGCCAGCAGCAGCGCATGCAGCGGTGTCTTCGGGTCGCCCACCGCACGGCTCACCGCGGTGGCCAGCCACAGCAGGAAGAACGCCGGTGCCGCCAGCAGAAGAACACGGGCGTAGACGATGGATTCGCCGAGGATCTGCGCTGGCGTGCCCAGTGCCGCCAGCAGCTGTGGCGCGAAACCGCCGCCCACCGCCATCACCAGCACTGACAACAGCAGAATCAGTGCCACCGCACTGCCGGCCACCGCGCGAGCCTGTTGCGGCCGGCCCGCGCCCCAGGCCTGGCCTATCAGCACCATCGCGCCGGTCGCCAAGCCCATTACCAGGGCCAGCAGCAGGAAGAAGACAGGGAAGAACGCCGCGGCGGCGGCCACCGCCTGCGTACCCAGCAGATGGCCGAGGTAGATGTTGTCCAGCGTGCCTGCGGCCAACTGCAATGCGTTGGTCAGCAGCATCGGCAGCAGCAGAGTCAGATAGGTGCGCCAGAGGGGTGGCGCGACCGGGGGGATGGGATGTGCGGGGGTGTCCATGGGGTTCTCTGGGCAAGGCGCTGCCCTGCCCGGCGTTCCCGCCAGCAAAGCAAGCACAGGGGAGCGGGCGGTAGCCCGCGATCAGGTGGCGCCGCCGCTCAACGACGGCTCGATGGCTCAGCTGTCGGCGTGGCCCGAAGAATCATCGAAAGCCAGGCGCAGGGCGTGATCGCGCACATCCTCTGGCCAGCTGCGCAGCGCCATTTCCAGGCCCGCCCGGTCGTGCGCGAACAGGACACGGATCGCTTCCTCGAAACCCGGCAGGTCACCGGCGATGGTCTGCAGGAAGTGATAGGCACGCTCGCTGTGGCGGCGCTGCCGGTCCTTGTCCGCACCGGCACGGCTAGCCGCCTCCACCAGCCTGCGCAGAACCACGGAGGCTCCACCCGGCTGTTCTGCCAGCCATGCCCAGTGGCGCGGCAGCAACGTCACTTCGCGGGCGACCACGCCCAGCTTGGGGCGGCCGCGGCCGCGCGGGGCAACAGGTGCGTCTTCGCGAGCGATTCCGGCGTCCGCTTCCACGGCCGATGGAAACGCCTCCGCCACCCATGCCAGCAGTTCTGCGTCGCTGCCGCGCGTATCGAAATCACGGGTGCGGCCGGTAGCGTTGTCGAACACGAGCAGCGGACCGGCAGCGTTGCCGACGCGCAGCTGTTTCAGCGCCAGCGCAGCCACTTCCGGGGTACCGGAAGCGACCAGGCGATGGCCGTCGAAGCAACTGAAGGGAGGGAGTCGGGACGCAGGCATGGCACTGACATCAGAGGCGATGCGCAATATTGCCCGGGTAATTTAATCCCGTCAATATTGCCCGGGTATTAATCGACCAGAAGGGCGTGCCAACCAAGGTTGGCACCCACCCGAATAGTAGGCACCCACCAGATCCCCGGAGTCACAGCCGGCTGTAGGACCAGCTCACCATGCGGCCATCCTTGTACGGCATCACGCCGTGGAACGGGCGCGGATCGGCGTCGAACACCAGCGGCAGGAAGTTGCGGTCGCCCTCCCACATCGGCAGCGTGTCCAGCTTGTCCAGGTCCACCCACTCCAGCGTGCCTTCGTGGTTGCCACCATGTGGAGTGCCCTCGAATCCATCGATGACGAACACGAAGCCCAGCCAGTCTTCGCCGTGCTTGCCGAAACCCGGCCAGCTGATGGTGCCGCGCAGGCGCATGCTGGTGCAGTCGATGCCGGCTTCCTCGGCGATTTCGCGGCGCATGCCTGCCGCGACGTCTTCGGTCGGTTCGATCTTGCCGCCCAGCCCGTTGTACTTGCCCAGGTGGTGGTCACCGGGCCGGGTGTTGCGGTGGATCATCAGCACCTGGCGACGATCGGGCGACAGCACGTAGCCCAGGGTGGCGACGATCGGGGTATACGGCATGGGGCAGCATCCAGCGGCAGGTCAGCCGTGGATTATGGCCGATCAGCGCACCAGCGACAGGCGGCGCTCCGCAGCCGCACCGGCGCCATCGGGATCGCGGCGCAGGGTGGCCACACCGTGGCCGCGCTCGGCCAGATATTCCAGCCACTTGCCGAGGAAGGTATTCATCCGCATGCGGTGGCTGATCAGCTCCGCCGGCGGCGGGTACAGGCCCATGGTGTCCTGCCAGCGACGGCCCACGTAGCAGTGGGTGGTCTCGGCCTGGCGCGCGTCACGGTACAGGCGCACATAGGCTGACGGATCCGGCTCGCCGGTGACCGGGTCGGCCAGGTCGTAGGTCAGGCGCAGTTCCACCGTGTAGCGATGGCACTCGATCACGTCCAGGCGAACATCCAGGCCGTCGCCGATCGAGGAGATGTAGCTGCCCGCCACCAGTCCGGCCGGTTCGAACAGGCGCACCAGGTGGCGGTAGTTTTCCGCGTACAGGCCCATGAGCCAGCTCAACCGGCTCAGGCGGGGAATGCGTTCGGTGCGGGGCAAGGCTCGGGCCATGGGTCGATCCTACACGTTGGTGCTTCAACGTGGGGGCGGGATCACCCCGACCAAAGGGGCTCGGTATCGACCAACGGTCGATACCCACCGTGCAGGAGGGTCGATGCCCCCGCGCAGGAGGGTCATCGCCCCTGAGGTAGGCCACGACCGTTGGTCGTGGCGCACGGATCAATACAGCTCGCGCTGCAGCCCCAACGTGGCCAGCACCTTGCTGGAAATCTCCTCGATCGAGGTGTGGGTGGTGCTCAGGGTCGGAATCCGCTCCATCTGGAACATCACCTCGGCCGCGGCCACCTCCCGCTTGCAGGTGTCCAGGTTGGCGTAGCGCGAGTTCGGGCGGCGCTCCTGGCGGATCTGCTGCAGGCGGTCCGGGTCGATGGTCAGGCCGAACAGCTTGCGCCGGTAGGCACGCAGGCGCGGCGGCAGGCGGTCGCTTTCCAGATCCTCATCGGTCAGCGGGTAATTGGCCGCGCGCACCCCGTAATGCAGGGCCAGGTAGATGCAGGTGGGCGTTTTGCCGGCGCGCGAAACCGCTACCAGGATCACGTCGGCATCGTCGTAATTCACCGCGATGCCGTCGTCATGGGTCAGGGCGAAGTTCATCGCATTGATGCGGCGGTGGTAGGTGTCGAAGTCCACCATGCCGTGGGCCTGGCCAACCCGGGCAAGGCGCGGGCTGGCCAGTTCACGCTCCAGCGGCTCGATGAAAGGTGCGAACACGTCCAGCATCAGCGCCCCGCTGTCGGCCAGGATCAGGCTCAGGCTCTGGTCCACGCAGGAGTTCACCACGATCGGCCGGACCTGGTACCGCTCCCCCGCCGCCTGGATCCGAGCGCAGGCTTCACGCGCTTTTTCGGGGTCGTCGACAAACGACATGCGGTCGGTAATGAAGCTGAATCCGGAGAACTGGGTCAGCAGGCTATGCCCAATGGTTTCAGCGGTGATACCGGTTCCATCGGAAACGTAGAACACCGGACGGATGGTCGACATGCGCGCTTTTACCCCCTACGAAGCTTAAAAAGGCCGTCAGCACAAGCTTGTGCCGACGGTGCTCTGCCCGGCATCATATCGGCTTCTTCCTACGGACGCGGCCACTCAGCCCGCCTCGGGCGATGGCCAAACGGAGCATCGCGCTTGAACGAGAACATCCTGTGGTTGCACGAACTGCGTCTGGCCGATCTGGCCCGCGTAGGCGGCAAGAATTCGTCCCTGGGCGAGATGATCGGCAACTTGGCCGGTCTGGGCGTTTCGGTGCCGGGCGGTTATGCCACCACCGCTGAAGCCTTCAAGGACTTCATCGCGCACAACGAACTGTCCAAGCGCATCTTCGACAAGCTGGCCACGCTGGACGTCGAAGACGTCAACGCGCTGACCGCAGCGGGCAAGGAAATCCGCGGCTGGGTCATCGATGCTCCGCTGCAGCCGCAGTTGGACCAGGACATCCGCACTGCCTACGCAAAGCTGAGCGCCGAAAATGGTGGCGGCGACGTGGCCGTGGCCGTGCGTTCGTCGGCCACCGCCGAGGATCTGCCCGATGCCTCCTTCGCCGGCCAGCAGGAAACCTTCCTCAACGTCACCGGTGCCGACGATGTCGTGCACAAGGTCAAGGAAGTGTTCGCCTCGCTGTACAACGACCGCGCCATCGCCTACCGCGTGCACCACGGCTTCAAGCATGAGGACGTGTTCCTGTCCGCCGGCGTGCAGCTGATGGTGCGTTCGGGCGTCGGTTCCTCCGGCGTGCTGTTCACCCTGGACACCGAGTCCGGCTTCCGTGACGTGGTGTTCGTCACCTCGTCCTTCGGCCTGGGCGAAATGGTCGTGCAGGGCGCGGTCAACCCCGACGAGTACTACGTCTACAAGCCCACCCTGCAGGCCGGCAAGCCGGCGATCCTGCGCCGCTCGCTCGGCAGCAAAGCGATCCGCATGGTGTACTCGGATGTCCCGGGTGAGCGCGTCAGGATCGAAGATACCCCGGCCGAACTGCGCAACACCTTCTCGATCAGCGACGAGGACGTGCAGGAGCTGTCCAAGCAGGCGCTGGTCATCGAGAAGCACTACGGCCGCCCGATGGACATCGAGTGGGCCAAGGACGGTGTCAGCGGCAAGCTGTTCATCGTGCAGGCGCGCCCGGAAACGGTGAAGTCGCGCAGCCACGCCACCCAGATCGAGCGCTTCGCGCTGACCGAAAAGGGCGGCAACGTGCTGGCCGAAGGCCGTGCCGTCGGCGCCAAGATCGGCTCGGGTGTTGCCCGCGTGGTGAAGACGCTGGACGACATGAACCGCGTGCAGCCGGGCGACGTGCTGATCGCCGACATGACCGATCCCGATTGGGAGCCGGTGATGAAGCGCGCCTCGGCCATCGTCACCAACCGTGGCGGCCGTACCTGCCACGCCGCGATCATCGCGCGCGAGCTGGGCGTGCCGGCCGTGGTCGGTTCGGGCAACGCCACCAAGGTCATCGAAGATGGCCAGCTGGTCACCGTCAGCTGCGCGGAAGGCGATACCGGCTTCATCTACGAAGGCAAGCTCGGCTTCGAGCGCACCACCACTGATCTGGGCAACATGCCGCCGGCGCCGCTGAAGATCATGATGAACGTGGCCAACCCGGAACGTGCCTTCGACTTCGGCCAGCTGCCGAACGCCGGCATCGGCCTGGCCCGCCTGGAAATGATCATCGCCAGCCACATCGGCATCCACCCGAACGCGCTGCTGGAATACGACCGCCAGGACGCGGCGACCAGGAAGAAGATCGATGAGAAGATCGCCGGCTACGGTGATCCGGTCAGCTTCTACGTCGACCGACTGGCCGAAGGCATCGCCACCCTCACTGCTTCGGTCGCGCCGAATCCGGTGATCGTGCGCCTGTCGGATTTCAAGTCCAACGAGTACGCCAACCTGATCGGCGGCAGCAACTACGAGCCGCACGAAGAGAACCCGATGATCGGCTTCCGCGGCGCCAGCCGTTACGTCGACCCGAGCTTCTCGGCCGCCTTCGCGCTGGAGTGCAAGGCCGTGCTGCGCGTGCGCAACGAAATGGGCCTGGACAACCTGTGGGTCATGATTCCGTTCGTGCGCACCCTGGAAGAAGGCCGCAAGGTCGTCGAGGTGCTGGAACAGAATGGCCTGAAGCAGGGCGAGAACGGCCTGAAGATCATCATGATGTGCGAAGTGCCCTCCAACGCACTGCTCGCCGATGAGTTCCTGGAGATCTTCGACGGCTTCTCGATCGGCTCCAACGACCTGACCCAGCTGAGCCTGGGCCTGGACCGCGACTCGTCGATCGTCGCGCACCTGTTCGACGAGCGTAACCCGGCGGTGAAGAAGCTGCTGTCGATGGCGATCAAGGCAGCACGTGCCAAGGGCAAGTACGTTGGCATCTGCGGCCAGGGCCCGTCCGATCATCCGGATCTGGCCGAATGGCTGATGCAGGAAGGCATCGAGTCGGTGTCGCTGAACCCGGACACCGTGGTCGATACCTGGCTGCGCCTGGCCAAGCTGAAGGCCAACGGCTGATGCCATGATGGCCGCAGGCTGACGTCATGTTCATCGACGTCAGCTGATACTGCTGCTGCACGCAAGCCCCGCCTCTGCGGGGCTTGCTGTTTCTGGCGTCCGCACACGCCACGCGCACCTCGCGCCCGTCCCGCAGCAGCAAAGGAACTCCCGCATGATCGCCGCCGCAACGCCCGCCCCCGCCGCAACCCCTTGGCTCCATTCACTCGACTGGGAACGCCTGCTGGAAACCTATGGCGTACCGTTGCTGGCCGCGATCGTGGTGCTGCTTGTGGGCCTGTGGGTGGCACGACGCCTGTCCAACGCGATGCCGCGCGCTACGGCGCGCATGGGTGTGGACCCGATGCTCGGCAGCTTCCTGCGCAACGTGGTCTATGCCGCATCGCTGGTGATCGTGGTGGTGCTGGCCATTGGGACGCTGGGCGTGCAGATCACCCCGCTGCTGGCCGTGCTCGGCACCGCTGGCCTCGCTGTTGGCCTGGCATTGAAGGATTCGCTGTCCAACATCGCCTCGGGCGTGATGCTGGTGACGCTGCGACCGTTCCGCGTGGGCGATGTGGTCACCGTGGCCGGGCAGACCGGCACCGTGCGCGAAGTGCGCATCTTCCAGACCGTTCTGACCGGTGCCGACAACCAGCACACCACCATTCCGAACACGCTGATCACCGCCGCGCCGATCATCAACCTGACCGCCGAGCCGACGCGCCGCGTCGAACTGGTGATCGGCATCGGCTACGAGGACAACATCCAGCTGGCACGCGATACCGCGCTCGCACTGATGAAGGCCGACCCACGCGTGCTGCAGACGCCAGCACCGGACGTGGTGGTGTACGAGCTGGGTGCGCATGCAATCAACCTGGGCATCCGCTGCTACGTGAAGTCGGCCGACTGGTTCGGCACCAAGGTCACACTGCTGGAGCAGCTGAAGCTGGGCTATGACAAGGCGGGCATCAACATCCCGTACCCGCAGCAGGACATGCACCTGTACCTGCATGGCAAGGATGGTGGGGTGGTAGAAGCTGACGCGCTGGTACGCGACAAGCCCTGATCCATGCCGGTAGTGGCGACCAACGGTCGGCACCCACCCATCGGCGATACGACATTGAAATGCCGGCCAGCGGCCGGCACCCTGGTAGTGACGGCCGCTGGCCGGCAGCCTCCAGGATCAGGCCGCGACGCTCTCTTCCAGCGTCGGGTAATCGGTAAACCCAACCGCACCGCCGCCAAAGAACGTCGCCCGATCCGGCGGATTCAGTTCCGCCCCCTGGCGCAGGCGCTCCGGCAGGTCGGGGTTGGCGATGAAGGGGCGACCGAAGCCGATCAGGTCAGCCCAGCCTTCGGCCAGTGCCTGCTCGGCGCGCTCGGCGGTGTACTTGCCGGCGTAGATCAGCGTGCCCGGGTAGACCATGCGCAGCGCCTGCTTGAATGCCACCGGCATCGGTGGTGCATCGTCCCAGTCGGCCTCGGCGATGTGCAGGTAGCCCACCCCCATCTCACCGAGCAGGTGCGCTGCCGCCAGATAGGTCGCCTGCGGCGTATCGTCCACCGCACCCTGCAGCGTGGTCAGCGGCGCCAGGCGCACGCCCACGCGATCACCACCGGCTACCGCGACCACCGCCTGCACGACCTCGCGCAGGAAGCGCAGACGGTTCTGCAGCGAACCACCGTAACGATCGGTGCGCTGGTTGGCCTGTGAGTCGATGAACTGGTTGATCAGGTAGCCGTTGGCGCCGTGCAGTTCCACGCCATCAAATCCTGCGGCCAGCGCATTGCGCGCAGCCTGCGCGTAATCGGCGACGATGCCCGGAATCTCGTCCTCGCGCAGCGCGCGCGGCATCGAATGCTGGATCATCTCGCCCACACCGGCTTCGGGGCCCGCCCCAGTCGGGTCGACGAATACCTTCACGCCTTCGGCCAGCAATGCCGAGGCAGACACCGGGACCGCACCGCCCGGCTGCAATGCCACATGGGACACCCGGCCCACGTGCCAGAGCTGGGCATAGATGCGCCCACCGGCCGCGTGCACGGCATCGGTGACCCTACGCCAGCCCTGCACCTGCGCTTCGCTGTGGATGCCCGGGGTCCAGGCGTAGCCCTGCCCCTGCGGGCTGATCTGGGTGCCCTCACTGACGATCAGGCCGGCACCGGCGCGCTGGGCGTAGTACTCGGCCATCTGTGCAGTGGCGACATTGCCGGCAGCCGCACGCGAGCGGGTCATCGGCGGCATCACGATACGGTTGGGCAGCGTCAGCGCGCCCAGGCGGTGGGGGGTGAACAACATGGCGACAATCTCTTGCGGGGGGGAGTGTCGCAAAGGATGGGGATACCGGCCGCCACGCAACAGGCATGCACTGGCAAAACAATTGTTCCCCCAAGGCAAGGATCACCCGGTACAAGGGCTCATCCACGCGTGGCGTGGCGCTACTCCAGCCTTGGCTCGATCTTGGCCGCGCCATGCGCCACGCGGTCATAGCAGCTGCGCACCACGTCTTCCCCGTACTTGAGCTCCAGCCGACGCACGATGAAGTGGCCGCGCGCCATGTCCTGGTAGTAATCGGTGAACATGGTATTCAGTGTTGCACCCGCGGCCGCACCGACGATCGGCACCGCCTGCGCGGCGAATTTCTCGGTAACCACTACGCCGAAGCGCGCCGCTACCTTTTCCACCATCTTCGCCAGCAGCTTGCCAGCTTCCTTCGGCGCCACGCCCAGGGTCAGGTCGCGGCCGGTCACCACCCGCCCGGCCAGCTCGGCGGACAGGTGGCGCATCACGTCGGTGGTGAAGCCGCGGGCCAGGTAGTAGCCGGTCTCGCTGGCATCATCGCGCGGCGAGTTGCCGCCCAGCGCGAACACCTCCAGGCAGGCCTGGCGGGTGCTGAACTCGGACAGGTCGAAGCCCTCGCTGCGGGCCACGTCGGCCACCGCACGCATCATGATGGTGGTCGACACCGGCAGTTCGATGAACAAGGCTGCGAAACCAAACGCCCCGCCGACCGCGCCCGAGGTGGCCGCCGCCAGTTTGTGCCAGCGGGTGGACGCCCCCTTGCCGGGGGTGTTGTCCATGCTCCACAGCGCGGCCTGCGCCGATTTGCTCAGCGCTGCCTGCACCGCACCGTGGATGCGGTTGGAGACCGAGCTGGGCAGCGCCTTCACCGCGAACTCCAGCGGCGTGCCGACCAGATTAGCCATGCGCGCGGTCAGGGTCGGCGCTTCCAGCAGGGCCACCGCCCGCTGCAGGTCGGACCAGTCGCGGGCGTCGTGGGCAATGTCACGGGGGAGCAGGATGGGCTCATTCATGGCGCCGATCTTAGCGCCAGGGAGTTGAACGGTTCGTCGCGGGGCACGACAGAAGGGTCAGAGCCCTTGCCGCAGGAAAAGGATCCGACCCCGGCGCCTTGCCGGCCATCGGCCGGCACTACCGATCAAGGCGTCGAAAGCCCCGAAAGCGCGCCCATGAACTGGCGGTAATGGCGCAGCTCGGCGATCGAATCGTGCACATCGCTCAGTGCGGTGTGGTTGCTGTTCTTGCCGACGCCGGCAGCCACGGTCGGCGCCCAGCGCTTGGCCAGTTCCTTCACCGTGGACACGTCCAGGTTGCGGTAGTGGAAGTACTTCTCCAGACGCGGCATCTGGCGGTGCAGGAAGCGACGGTCCTGGCAGATCGAGTTGCCGCACATCGGCGACAGGCCAGCCGGGATCCACTGCGCCAGGAAGTTTACGGTCTGCGCCTCGGCCTGGGCCAGCGTGGTGGTGCTGTCCACCACGCGCTGCCACAGGCCCGAACGGCGGTGCTGGTTGCGGTTCCACTCGTCCATCGCTTCCAGCGTTTCCAGCGGGTGATGGATGGCGAATTCCGGGCCCTCGGCCAGCACATTGAGCTGGGCATCGGTCACCACCGTGGCGATCTCGATGATCGAATCGTTATCGGTATCCAACCCGGTCATTTCCAGATCGATCCAGATCAGTCGCTCGTTGGCCGCGCCGGTGTCCGCCATTGTGTCGCCTCGTTGCTGGGCAGGCGCGCGGCCTACCGGTAAGGGAAAGAGGCGCCCATCATACCCTTTCGCCCCTCAGCCCTCGCCGGCGTGGTCTTCCAGCAACAGCGGCGGCTTGCCACGCTTGGCGCGGAAATAATTGGTCAGGCGCGTACTGGCTTCCTTGGCCAGCACCCCGCCGTGAATCTCGACGCGGTGGTTGTGACGGGCGTCGCCAATGAGGTCGAACACGCTACCGCAGGCACCGGTCTTGGGGTCGCTGGCGCCGTAGACCAGGCGCGAGACACGTGCATGCACGATTGCCATTGCACACATCGCACATGGCTCCAGGGTCACATAGAGCGTGCTGCCAAGCAGGCGATGATTGGCCAGCAACTTTCCGCCGGCCCGCATGGCCACGATCTCGGCGTGTGCGCTGGGGTCGTGCGAGGCGATGTTGAGGTTCCAACCCTCGCCCAGCAGCTGCCCATCTGCCCCCACCAGCACGGCGCCCACCGGAATTTCGTCGAACTCGCGCTGCGCGCGCTCGGCCAGCGCCAGCGCGTGGCGCATCCAGCGTTCATCGGTGTCGTGCACCGGCACACCCAGGGCATCGGTCATGGCGGTTCTCGCGTGAGTACAGGGCCAGGATGGCCGCCGGGGCCGCATTGTACGCCCGCGGCCGTGCAGGCGCCGCTAGCGCGCGTCGAAGCGCTCGCGGGCGGCATCCAGCGCCGGGAAGTTGTGCTCGGCCCAACGATCCAGAGCGGACAGCGTGTCAACCAGTCCACGTGCGACATCGGTCAGCCGGTATTCCACATGCAATGGCTTGCTGCCCAGCTCACACCGCTCGACCAGGCCATTGCGCTCCAGCTGCCGCAGGGTCTGGGTCAACACCTTCTGCGAGATGCCTTCGATCTTCCGCAGCAGCGCACCGTTGCGTTGCGGGCCCTGCGCCAATGCCGGCAACAGCAGCATCACCCACTTGCCGGAGATCAGCGCCAGCGCATCGCGCGCCGAGCAGTCGGCGGCATAGACATCTCCGGGAAAGGCCATGGTTACCTCACGGTGCGTAATTGCCGGTGCACGCCGGCGCCGCGAGGATGGTCGCACACTCCTCGAACACCTCGCCCCATGCGCGCCCTGATCCTGCTTGCCCATCCCGAACCCCGCTCCTTCAACGCCCACTTGGCCGCGCAGGCCGCCGAGCAGCTGCGGCATGAGAACCTGCAGGTGGACGTGGCCGACCTGTATGCGGAAGGCTTCGATCCGCTGGAAGCGGTCTGGCACCATCCACGGCGCCTGCAGCCCGAACGCTTCGATGCCCAGCGCGAACAACGCTACAGCGCCGAACACGACCAGCTGCCCGCCGATGTGCAACGTCACCTGCACCTGCTGCGGGCTGCGGATCTGGTGATCCTGCAATTCCCACTGTGGTGGTTCACGGCGCCGGCCATCCTCAAGGGTTGGCTGGACCGCGTGATGGTCTATGGGCCGATGTACAACAGCCGTCAGCGCCACGAACATGGCGTGATGCAGGGCAAGCGTGCGTTGCTGAGCGTGACAACCGGTTCGTCGGCACGGGCGTGCGCGGTCGATGGCCGCGAAGGCGATACCCGGCTGTTGCTGTGGCCGTTGATGTACAGCCTGCGCTACGTCGGCTTCGAGGTGATGGAGCCGCATGTGGTGCACGGCGTGCGATCAGGGCTTGCGGCGGAACGCGTACAGGCCCACGACGAAGCGCTGGTTGCAGCCACCCTTTCCTACCGCGAGCGACTGACGCATTGGCGGCAGTGGCCGACCGTGCCCTTCAACGACAGCGGTGACTTCGAGGATGGCGTGGTCCTTCGCGCGCAAGCCACTGCCTACAGTCCCTTCATCCGCCATCGCAACGCGGGATGAACCCGCACCTGCAGGCGCGGCCGGAAATCTCCATACTGCGCATTCCTGTCAAGCACCTTGGTGAACATATGACCACCCTGCGCCCCTCGCGCGCCGACGACGGCGTCGCCCTTGTCGACCTCTGGCGCCGCGCCGTCGACGCCACCCACGACTTCCTCAGCACTGAGGACCGCCAGGCGATCGATGCCGAAGTCGCCGGTTTCCTGCCGCACGCGCCGTTGACCGTTGCTGTCGATGCGCAGGATCGGCCGCTGGGCTTCATGCTGATCGATGGCACGCACATGGAAGCACTGTTCATCGATCCGGACGTGCGTGGCACCGGGATTGGTCGCCAACTTCTGCAGCACGCACTGTCCCTGCATCCGCAGCTGAGCACCGACGTCAATGCACAGAACGCGCAGGCAGTGGGCTTCTACCTGCGCATGGGTTTCGTCGAAACCGGTCGCTCGCCGCTGGATTCGCAGGGACGTCCGTATCCGCTGATCCACCTCCGGTACAACGGCTGACATCCCTCGGTAGGAGCCACGTGCGGACGTGACGCCGTCAGTTCACTTGAACATATCGGCGGCTACCGCATTCCGAAGCCGCAACCCGAGCCCACCGTCTGGCGTGCGCCCTGATCTTCCGCATGCTCAGGCGGTGGCTTCGAAGGCCATGGAATAGCTCACCTCGCCCTGCGCCATCGGCGGCCGCAGGCACAGCGCCTGGAAGTACTCCGCCGGCACACCCGGCAGCACCAGGCCCGACTCGGCGCGGAAGCCGAAACGACCGTAATAGGCCGGCTCACCCAGCACCACGCAGCCATGCGCACCCTGCTGACGCAGTGCTTCGAGTGCGGCGCGCATCAGGACCGCACCGATGCCCTGCCCCTGCCACGCGGGCAATACCGAAATCGGACCCAGGCCGAACCAGCCCATGCTGCCATCGCTGATCGTCACCGGCGACACCGCCACATGGCCGATCACCTTGCCGTCCATCTCGGCCACCAGCGAAACGCTCAGCTCCCCACGGGCGCGCAGGGCGTCGACGATGAACTGCTCGGTATGGCTGCTGTGCGGGGCTTGGCGGAATGCAGCTTCTGTGAGCGCATGGATCGCGGCATGATCGGCAGCGGCTTCCGGGCGGATTGTGTAGCTCATGGTGGAAGACTTCAGCTGAGTGATGGTCGCGTGAATTGAGGATCAATGTCACAGAATGGCTGCAGAATATCGAACGCAGTGCGCAGTCGTTCCGATGCCGGCAGATCGGTTGTGCCGCAAGCGCTTCCGCGACATCGCCCAATCCTGAATGCGTCAAACTTTTGGCACTCATGCCCGCTATCGGGTGGCGCCGGGTTTCCTGAGCACTCCATAATCGGGAAACCTGTCACCAGGGAAGGATATATGGACATGGATGCACGATGCAGGAACACGCCTTGAGCACGACAACACCATTGCGCAGCGCACGATGCTGGCTGCCGGCGGCCCTGTTGTTGGCACTGGCGGCGTGCTCGCCTTACGCACAAGCAGAGCGCGATGTCGCCGCGGGTGGACGCGGCCTGGCCAAGCTCAATCACGCACCGAAGCAGGCCTATGAGCTGGTGCTGACACTGAGGGACGCGCCGGGGCCGTTCGCGATCGTTGAGGGCGTGGCCCAGTACGACGTCAGCAACTACGCAGATTGTGGTCGGATCCTGCCTGCGACGGGTACCGCGGGCCGCATCACCAGCCAGGAACCCGTCACGCTGCACCGGGTCGGCGAAAACGAATACCGCGGCACGTTCTACCTCGACCGCATGCAGGACGAGGACTACTACGGGCGTGGCGCCTGCCATTGGACGCTTACGGGTGTCGGTGCGATGTTGCGTGCTACGAACGGCGAGGCGGATACGCGATTCCTGACGTTCGTCGACAGGGAGCACATGGACGCGGGGAGCCCGTTGACGCGGTACTACCCACGCGCCGACTACCCCCGAATCGAAGAGATCACCGGATATGGTGCGAGCGGCGAGGAAGATCCTTCCAGCTATCGCGCCGATCTGCGCAATGCGCTGTTCTCAACCACCACCACTGTGCAGAAGCTTGTGCCATGAACTGCCAGTGTCACATTTACCTCTCCCCCCAAGGAGGCCGACATTGCGCCACAAGATGATCCCGTGCCTTGCTCTGCTTCTATTGACCGCCTGCCATCCGGAGACCGCCATGAACCAGGAACGTGCCGCTGCTGAAGCCGATGTCGCCCAGGGTGGGCGTGGCCTCGCCAAGCTCAACCCCAGCCCGCGCAAGGCGTATGAACTGGTGCTGCGCCTGAAGGACGCCCCCGGCGATTTCGCTGTGGTCGAAGGCGTGGCCCAGTACGACGTCACCAACGAAGACCAGTGCGGCCACATCGAGCCGGCCACCGGCACGGCTGCACGCATCACCAGCCAGGAGCCGGTGGAGCTGCGCAAGGTCGCTGATGGCGAGTACCGCGGCACGCTGTATGTGGATCGCATGCTGGATGAGGACTACTACGGTCGCGGTGTCTGCAAGTGGGAGTTCACCGGTGCAGGCGCGATGCTGAAGGCAACGGGCGCTGAAGAAGAGACCCGCTTCCTGACCTTCGTCAAGGCCGATCCACTGACCGACGGTAAGACCCACACGCTTTACTATCCGGACGCGGCCTATCCGCGCGCACCGCTTGCTGCCAACTACCCAGCCACCGGCAAGGCGGATCCGGCTGACTACGTTGCTGAACTTCAGGGCAAGTTGTTCACGATGAGTCTCAGCGCCAGCGAGGTCACCCAATGACCATCAGCACGCAGGATTATGCGGCGCTTTCCGACGATGCCTACAAGGATCGCGCTGTCGGTCGGAGGCGTCCGGGGGAAGAAGAGCTCGTCACGATCAATGGGCATGAATACAAGATTCTCG
Source organism: Stenotrophomonas veracruzanensis (assembly GCF_032911525.1). Classification (NCBI taxonomy): domain Bacteria; kingdom Pseudomonadati; phylum Pseudomonadota; class Gammaproteobacteria; order Lysobacterales; family Lysobacteraceae; genus Stenotrophomonas; species Stenotrophomonas veracruzanensis. The sequence goes on along the minus strand of NZ_JAWJTI010000005.1, from coordinate 158,217 downwards.
ATCACGTCAATAATCGGCTCAATGGTTACCAAGGCACGGTTTATCAGCGAGCCGACACCAATGAGATCGTGGTCGCTCATCGCGGGACCGAGCAGATAGCTCGTGATGCCATTCTGACCGACGGCGGCATGGTCGTCGCCCGCACCAACGTGCAGGCCCCCGATGCCATCGCTTTGACCAAGAGCGCGCTGGACTACGCGAAGCAGGAAGCTGCATTTGGAGGCCGCGCACCCGAAGTCACCGTCACTGGCCATTCCCTCGGCGGCGCCCTGGCCCAGATCACCTCGCACCACTTCAACGTCAAGGGCGAGACCTTCAACGCCTATGGCGCGGTCAGCCTCAGCTACCGCATCCCGGAAGGCGGAAACACCATGATCAACCACGTCATGGCGTCCGATCCGGTCAGCGCTGCCTCGCCGCACTTTGGCCAGGTGCGCATCTACGCCAAGCCGGATGAGATCAAGACACTCGCCGCAAACGGCTTCAGCAATCACCCGATGCGCGTCCTTATCCCGGACAGCCCGCTCGTCGCAGCAGGCAGCTCCTTCGGCGCGCACAAGCTGGGCAATTTCCTCGGCGACGGCTCGGTGCTGCAACACCCGGAAACGCAGAAGCTGGCCAAAGACAACGCCAAGATGATCGAGGAGTACCGCGACGACGTAGAGTCACTGCGCCGTGGCGTTACCCGTGCAGCGCGCGGTATTCCCGGCGGCGCCATCGATCTGTACGACCACATCCGTGGCCCGCTGCAGCCCGGTGAGCCGGCACGCCGCGAGGCGGAGAAGAACGGCCATCACACCAGCATGCTGCGCATGGACGACGCCAACCATCTGGGCAACCCGCTGTTCAACGACGCGATCCGCGGCGTGCACGCACAGGACGTGCGGGTCGGTCGCGTGCCGGATGTGATGAGCACGCAGCTGGCGGGCAGCTTGGCGGCGGAGATGCACGCTGCAGGCGGCAAGCGCATCGACGACGTGGTCATGAATGCCGATGCCTCGCGCAGCTTCGCTGTGCAGGGCCAGGGTGGCGACCCCGCCCACCTTCGCGTGTCGGTGGATACGGCAGTGGCGATGAACACCCCACTGGAGCAGAGCAGCCAGCGCATCGACCAGCAGGCCGCCGGTCAGCGCGTTGCGCTGGAGCGCGACCAGCAACTGGAACAGCAACAGCATCAGACCCGCAGCATGCAGGCCTGATGACGGTGCGGGAGCCGGTCACCCCGGCTCCCGATTTACCTCGACACTCCAGCTCAGGGGCTGGAGGCTGCCATCGGCACGGATGTTCCGGCCGTCACGAACAGATCCGGTCCGGAATCCGGGAAGCCGCCACAAGCGCGATCCCCCGGCGCCACCGGGTCGCAGGGCCACTGGCTGCGCGATATCTTTTCGCGCAGCTCGAAGCGATTCCCGGTCCACACCACGAAGGCCAGGTGCTCACGGCTCCAATCACTGAACGCGCGTGGACCGCCCTTCTGGGCTGTCTCCGGATATTGCACGAACCAGCGCATGGCCGGGCCGTACTGCAGCTTGCTGTGATCCAGCGTGATCCTGCCTTCGCGAGCCAGCTGACGCGCACGATCGGCTTCCGTCAACGGTGGCATGGCCGGCATGACCTCGGCCGTTACCTCCCTCGGCGCGGCATCGCCGCGCACCTGGTATACGCGCTGAGCGATGTAAGCTTCGCGGCACTCACCGGCCGGCAGGCGCACCGGCTCCTGCACCTGCACTGTGGTCCCGGCCGCCGGATTGCTGCAGAGGAAAGGCGCCGAGACCAGATAGAACGTGCTTTCGGCGTCACGGCCCTCCAGCGAACGCACCCAGATATCCCCCATCCGCGCAATGAAGTCCGGACGCTGGCCAAAGCCCGGCACCGCCTTGAACCACACCTTCTGGCGCACCTCACGCTCGCGCCAGCTGCGCGGCAGGTGAATGTCCTGCTCGGGAAGTGCCACCAGCACGGCCGCCAGGTGCGCCGGCATCTGCCCCTCGCAGGCACCGATCAGCAGGTCGCCCTGGGCCGCCAGGCGACCGGCCAGATCCACCGGGCAGCGGGCGCCGAGCGCGCGCTCGGTGGCCTGTTCCGGCGGCAACGGCACGATGGCGAGTGCGGGAGGCGTCGGCGGATGGGGGGTGCCCACCACGGCGGGTGATTCGGGCGCCGCAGACGGCGCGGACGTGGGCGCTGCCGCTTGGGTCTGGGTTGGCTCGGATGCAGGGGCCGGTTCCTGCGCCGCAGCGGGTGCAGGAGAGCGCATCGCCGACGCCTGAGCCACCGGAGCCGGTGCATCCGGCACTCCGGCGGCATCAACCACCGTCGGTGCGGCCAACGCAGGCGCTGCTGCCAGCTCCTTCAACGGCGGAGCCTCCGGCAGCGGTGGTGGCGCGTCCTGGGCCTGCGCCAATAAGGCCGCCAGACTCAATGACAGGAGCCAGACCGGCGACGGGCTCGGCCGGACAGACGTGAAGCTGGCAACGGCGTGCCGGAACACTGGAAGTACGGTTCGCATGTGGTGTCCTTACGTTGGGTTTCCCTATCGGCGCCGATAAGCGCCACGCGTCGTGCGTCCAGCGCCTGCGGGCCTCCACCCCGCAAGCGCCCCCTTGAATCATATTGAGCGCGAGCGCTGCTCCTGCTCACGGGCAACCGAAGCTGCCTGATCCTGTTGCGAAACACTGGCCGCCACCTGCTGGCTGCTTTGCGCCAACGGCTGCTGGGCGGCCTGTTCCCTGTCTATGGACGCGCGCAGCATCGCCGGATCACCCAACGTGCCCTGCACTGCAAACAACGTGCGTCCGTCGTTGCCCGCCAGCAGATGGTCAATGCGCGACATCCCCGCCTTCTGTGCGCTCAGCGCCAGTGCGCCGGCCGCATTGTCCAGTTCCTGCGCACTGCGCAGCCCGCTCTGCGGCCCCATCTGCTGCAGGTGTTGGCGTGCGTCCTGGAACAGGACGTGTCCCGGCTCGCCCGGCTGCGACATGTCCCGTGCACCGGCCTGCTGCGCCGGCGCCCCGACTTCGCCCCTATCCAGCCGCGCCATCACGTCCGGCGTCAGCTTCTGCTGCCAGACCTCGAAGCGCTGCTGGCGGGCCTCGATGCCATTGAGTGCGCCATTGATCGCACGCGTGGCCTCGCGCACATCCTCGCGTGCCGCCTCCGGCACGCGTGTCTGCCATTGCCAGACCGCGATGCGGCCGGCGTGCTCGGGCTGCGCAGCCAGTTCCGGATGGTTCACAAGGTCCAGGTCCAGCGCCTTGCCGGCACGCTCGTAGTTCTCCTTGCCGACCAGCGGCAGATAGCCGCGGCCGTGATACTTCAGCGCGTCGCCCGGTGCGTCATTGCCCATCCGCCCGCCGTACATCAGCTCGGCCAGGTTCTCCGGGCGACCGCGCAACGCCTCTTGGCGGGCACTCTCCAGCGCACCATTGCCATTACGCCACGCGGCCTCGACCGGGATCTGCGAGATGCCCCGGGTGAAGTTGAAGCTCTCATTGAGCCGGCTCAGGCCACGCGACTCGTGCCCGGCCTGCGCCATGAAGTTGGCCAGTTCCCGGGACGAGGTGATGCCGGCCTCCGTGGCCTGTCGCAACAATTGCGACTCTCTATCCTGCGACACGGTCAAACTCCTGCTCGATCATCGTGGGGTCCTCCTGCCTCCTCACAGGCGCGGCACTCAAGGCAAGCTCACGTCGGCAACCACGGACGGGTCAAAGTCCTCAAACCGTACCCTGCCCAGCTCGGCCGCCGAGAAGTCACGGGTGTGGGTTGCCTCGGTCTCGGTGTCGACCACCCTGCGCTGCACGCCATGGACCCAACAGACCTGCTCGGACGGCGCGTAGCGGAACGTATAGGTGCTGCTCCATCGCTCGCGGCTGCCGCCGTTGGTGATCACGCTGAACGCGCCATCCTCGATCGTCACGTAGGCGAAGGGATCACCGGCAATGCCGCCGCGGGTAGAGCATGGCACCAGCTTGTCGTTGCGCGCCGCCAGCTGCCATCGGCCGGCAGCATCGCCCAGCAGCAACAACAGCACCCGGTTGGGACCGTGCTCGCCCGGCACCAGGCCATCGGGGGCGGGCTGATCGATCACCAGCAACTGGTCGTCGATGCCATTGCCGGTCAGATCACCGCGCACGGCTTCCAGCAGGTTCGCGCCGGACGGCACGAACGCCAACGCATTGTCCATGTTCGTGCCGCTCCCCTTCTGCATCCGCTGCCACTCCTTCAATCCCGTCTTGCCAGTACCCGTGCGCCGGCCGGGACACCGCACAATGCGCCGCAGGCCCTGGTGTCCGCCAGAGCGGATGATAGCCCCGGCCCTGCGGCGGTGGTGTTGTGGGTGTGCGTCACCCGCACCGCGGGTCGTCAGCGTCCTCATGGACGGAAAAGCTCCTGCGTTCGATGGCACCGATGCGCCGGAATTTTGACGCGCACGCAGCTTACTTCGAGGAGGCTTCAGTCGTCGAAGGGGGAACGGAGCGAAAAGCGGACTTGATCACATAAAAGCGGGATTGGCTCTGCTGACCTATCTGGAGCCTTATCAATACTTCCGGAAAACGGGCAAGGAGCATTCGGAATAGACGACGGCGCACTTTCCGCCTCCGGTATCCCGACAATGACCAATTGCATTTCCAGCGACGGTCTCTGCATCCACCGCCGTATCCAAGGAGCCCTGCCCCTTTCCTGAGGACGGCACAGCGAATGCAACGCATTGGTTGTAATAGGTGACCGAAGACTTGCAGTCCTTTGCACCCTCTGCCGCACACTTCTTGATCGCCACAGCCACCGCACGCAGCTCGCTGGACTCATTGGCTGCGGTGCCGACCAGATTTGACGTAGGCGACTCAGCCACGGCTCCCCATCTCGTCAACCACTCCCCCAACGGCTGAGCAGGAGCGGGAGCAGAGGGTGAAGCCGTTCCACCAACTGCACCGGGAATTGGTGCGCACCCGCTGACACCCTGCCCACCAATTGGGTAGAAACCAGACGGGCAGTTGCCTTCAGCCGCTAACGGCGAGGACCAGAACAAAACCACCATTGCCAGAATCCCAACAAAGTACCGCATCAGTCATCCAGGACGAGATTGAGAATGGTGGCAGCAGCTGTGTTCGCCCGGCTGCCGAGCAATTTACCTGAAGGTACTGACGGCGGCTTACCGACCTGCGCCAACATACGGCCCTCTAAAGCCACAGGCATCCGAGCGCTGCCTGGACACACCTTCAATACTTGCGGAAGACCGGCGCGGAACATTCCGAGTAAATAATCCTGCAATGCGCCCCGCCTGCTGCCTGACAGTCACGCATGGCCTGCTCCCCGGCGCTCTCCACCGTCCCCGAACTGGCGTACTGCGTACCGGTGGATGCCAGTTCCGAGGTGACAGCAGCCACACATTGATTCTGGTAGGTGAACTCGATTCTGCAACGTCCACCGTTCTTCTCGCAATTCGAAATCGCGGCCCTCTTCGCAGCACGCTCACTGGGTTCACCTACAGATGCGCCCCCCTCCGAACCGCTGGATGAGCCAGCGAGTGCGCCCCAGGTCTTAACCCACTCACCCAATGGTCTGGGCGGAGGAGTAGGAATCGTAGCGCTGCCCCCAGAACTGGCTCCTGGAATTGGCGCGCAGCCCTGTACTCCCTGCCCTCCAATCGGATACATACCGGGAGGGCAGTTCCCCTCCGCACTTGCGGATGAGAATGCTAGAGAGAACATTGCTGCGATGACCGCTTGCATCAACCGACCAGTCATGATCATACAGCCACGCCCGAACTCAATTTCCAGCCATCTGCGAACATGCATGAAGTCTCCCAGACGCCTCGGAACAACATCACAGCCATAGCAGATGCGGCCACAATTAACGCCACCTTCCGGTGCAGCATGAATAACTGCTGACAGCCCTCACGCAGAACTGGCGATCAGCGATACGCCCTGAACTCCGACATGCTGCAGGCCGAGTAGGCCACTTCACACGCTCCTCCATCATTCACAGAGGCGCATTCCTTCAACGCGAGCGATTGAGCTTCGTCAAGTGTTTCAGCGCTGGCAACGATTGAATTTCCGGCAGCCTTTCCGCCCGAGCGGGGCGACGGATCGGCGATTGCGGCGCATTGATCGTGATAGCTCAAACGAATCTCACACTTGCTCCCTCCTCGTCGGACACATCCGTCGATCGCCGCCGCTTCCGCAGCTCGCTTCGATTTCTGGGATACGGAAACACCGGTTGCCATCAAGCCACCAGTTGCTGGTTTTTTGTCCTCAGCGATGGCTCCCCAGCGCGTCTCCCATTTCCCGGCCGGAACCGGCGCAGAAGATCCAGTGGAGGGAGAGCTGCTTCCGCCAGGAATAGGCGCACACCCGCCGACGCCCTGCCCTCCAACAGGGTACTGCCCAGGGGGACATCTCCCCTCCGCCAGAGCGGAAAAAGGGGCTATCAGCAGCGCGGCCGCAAGAAAGAACTTGATCATAGTGTTTACTCCAATCCTTGAATCATGCGCTGAGCAAGCCTCAACTAACTTCCAGCAGCCTTGCCATGCGTACCAGGCCCAAGACTTCCGCTAGACCCGCCTTCACCTATAGACCTTCCACTGGTTGCATAGGTTACTGGTGGTGAAACATGCTTCTCCGCATTAGAAGTCTGAGGCGGCATGTAACTACCCGGCGGCTGGCCGTTTGAGCTGGGCGCCTGCGCTACCGGGCTACCACCTATCTGCGAATATGCCATGAAGGTCCCCAGGGTGCCCTGGAAGAACATCGCGGCCATTGGGGGCGCAGTCAGGATCAGCGTCGTCAGGATCAGGCCCATGCCGCCCTGCTGCAGCGCCATGCTGCTCATGCCCTCGGTCAGGTTCGACCCCAGCAGTGCACCCAGCGCGGACGCGCCCCAGAACGAAGCCGCCACGCGCGCCACCATTTCCATGGCAATGCCGGTCATCGCCGCCAGCACGGCCATCGAGAACATGGTGCCGATGCCATAGAACAACCATCGTTGGAACAGCGACTTTGTCTGCTCGAACAGCAGGCACAGGATAAACAGTGGTCCGAATCCGATGAACAGCGCCAGCGCAATCTGGTACAGCAGCAACATCGCGCCTGCGGTCACGGCGGGACCGCCCGTTCCCAGGCCGATGAACCACATCGCGCGGGTCTTGGCACTATCCAGAGCCACGTCGCCGGCCACATCCAGCACGCTTACCGACGTGAGTGCCAGCTGCATGTAGCCCAGGTTCTTGTCGATCAGCTCCGAGGCGGTCGACTTCTTGCCGGTCACGATGTAGGTGATCTGGTCCTGCACATCGCCGGTCAGGAAGTTCTGCAGCTTGGTTCCGAACATCGCCATCGACGTTGCGACGGTGACGATCAGGGCGGCGCGCGCCATGTTCGTCATCAGCGCAGCCATCGAGTCACGGCTCCGTCCGGTCACGATGCGGAAGCCCTGGATGAGCACCCACAGGGTCATCAGCACCAACGCCATCGTGCCGACCCAGGTCATCATCCGGCTCAGGATGCCGTTGCCGAAGTTGGTGATCTCGTCGCGCAGATAATCCAGGATCAGCCGGAAGAAGACGAAGTCGCCCACCGAGGCGAACAACGTGCCGTGCAACAGATCATTGAACACCATACCGTGCATCATTCCCTGACTCATCACATCACCCGCCCCGCATCGGGGCCCTGCTGGAGTGCGTTGCGCACGTGATTCACTTCGAAAGCGCGGCCTTCAGCGCGCCGGCCTTGATGACGCTGCCAATCGGATTGCGCTCGCCACGCAACGCACGCTCGGCCAGGTTCTTCTGCCGCCCCTGAAGGGCAAGAATCTGCTGATCGTAGACCTTGACGGTGGTTTCCCACTTCTTGAACGCCTTATCGAGTTCGACCGCGGTTGCCGTATTGTTGGAGATATCCTCCTGCAGCGCGCCTTCGTTCTTGAACGCGTTGCGGATCCGGCGCAGCTGCTGCAGCATCTGCTCCATCGCCGGCATGGACATCTGCACGACCTCGACGGTCTCGTTGTACTTCTTGTTCTCAAGCACCTGGATGTACGAGCAGATCGCTCGCTGCTGCGCGCCGATATCGCCGCCCGGGCTCATGTTCAGCACTGCCATCAGGCCGCTCATGCTGATCATGGAATCGCCACCGCACTTTTCTGCCACGTTCCAGTTTTCGGGAATCTTCGTCAGCGTGGGCGTCGGCGGCATCAGCGGCGAAGCAATGATCTGGGTCCAGTTCTGCAGCTTGGACAGCCAGTTGTCGATGGTCTTGGTGTACTGTTCGGCCGTCTGGCTCCAGCGCGCAGCCGTCTCGAAGTACTCCTTGCCGGCCTTCATCTCCTGCAGGAAGTTCATGACCCAGTTGAACGGGTCATAGACGGTCATCGCCTGCGCCGGGCTGGTGCCCGTGCTCACGGTCAGGCCCAGCGTCAGTACGGCTGCCATCAGGGGCGCCATGCGACGCCGGCGAATGGGCTTGCGTTGGGTTTCGGTCGTCATGGCAGTTTCCTTGTTCGTTTGAGTGGGCAGGTTCATGCCGTCTCCTCCTGATCCTGTTCGGCCCGCTTGCCCGAGCCCTTTCGATTCTTGTAGAACGCGTCCAGCCACTGATCCGGGGTCAACTCGTCCACCGTCACACGGTTGCGGACCGCTGCCGTCTGCAGCACGCGATGCATGATGTCGATGTTGTCGGTCGAGGCCGAGATCACCGACAGGATGTCGTCCATGCCGCGCAGGTTGAGCTGGCAGACGCTCGAGGCATGACCCTGCTTGACCAGGAAGCAGCGCGAGCGCTCGTCCAGCGCGGTAACCACCTTGAACTCGGCCTCGGTCAGCTTCAGGCCATCCATGTAGTCGCTCTTGCTGGCGTTCGGGTTCGGCAGCAGAATCAGCGTGGCGGTCTGTTCGATCAGCGCCGCGGAGATGTCGCTCTTCAGCGCATCTTCCGGGCTCTGCGTGGCGAAGATGCCCAGGCCGTTCTGCTTACGGATGGTCTTCTGCTTGTTCTTCGCGAACTCCTTCAGGCCACCCTCGCCGTCCAGGATCTTCCAGAACTCGTCCATCACGTAGATCAGCGGACGGCCGTCGATCAGCGACTCCAGGCGGTGCAGCAGGTAATTGATGACCGGCACGCGCACTTCAGGGTTGTCGATGATGTCGGTGTAATCGAACCCGATGATGTTGGCCTTGCTCAGGTCAACGGTATCGACCGGGTTGTCGAACACCCAGCCCAGCGAATTGCCCGAGGTCCAGCGGCGCATGCGCGCGTAGAGACCGTCATCGCCCATGTTGGGCAGGCTCTTCTGGAAGTTGGTCATGTTGCGCAGGTGCATCGGCGTATCGAGCATGCTCTCCACTGCGCGGTAGATGTCCTCTTCTTCACGGGCACTGTACTCGCGCTTGCCGGCCAGCACCTTGATCAGGTCGGCCAGGAACTGCACGTTCGACTCGTTGTTCTCGCACTGGAACGGGTTGAAGCCAGTCGGCGCACCGTTCTCCAGGGCCAGGTAGTTGCCGCCGCAGGCACGCACAAAGATCTCCGCACCACGATCCTTGTCGAAGAAGAAAATGGTCGGCGACGGCTCGTACTTCTGCACCTGGCTGAGCAGGAAGTTGATCAGCGCGGTCTTACCGGTACCGGACTTACCGATCACCATGGTGTTGGCGATCGCCTTCTCGCCCAGCGAATTCTCCGACGGATGGGTCGCGTGGAAGTTGAAGTAATACGGCTGGCCGTTGGTGGTCTGCAGCGTGGTGACGCAGTCGCCCCAGGGGTTGTTGTGCTGCTTGCCGGTAGCAAAGTTGTGCAGCGGTGACAGGCCCAGGAAATTCAGCGAGCTGACATTGGCCAGGCGCGTACGGTAGCGCCAGTTGCCCGGCAGCTGCGAATAGAAGGACGAGGTAACCGCCAGGTCTTCCTTGGTCGACACGAATCCGGCGTTGGACAGCTCGGCCCGGGTCGAGGCGACGTTCTGCGAGAGCTTGGCCTGCGTGTCGCCGTACACCGCCATGATGAAGTGGTACTCGCCCAGCACGAAGTTGCCGGACGACAACTGATCCATGGCCTGGTCCAGCTCGACGATCTGGCTGACCGCCTTGTCGCCGGAGGAGATCATCATGCCCTTGGTGCGGTCGAGCACCTTCAGCGCGTCCTGGCGCCCCATCGGGCTGAACGAATGGGTGATGACATACTCGTAGTCCAGGTACTTCAGGCCGTTGAGAATGCCCGGGTAGGTGCCCTCGGCATACTCCTTGATGTTGAGGATGGCACCGAAGTGGTTGGCGCCATTCGGGGTGTTGATGACAAAGTCGCCGGTCTTGGCCGAGAACATGTGCCGGCTGACCGGCAGGTAATCCTTGATCGGCGCCGGCAGCACCGGCACCGGCTCGTCGATGCGGTTGATCAGGTATCCGAACAACTCCAGCGTCTCGGAGAACACCACGCCATTCTTTGCCTCATACATGCCCAGGCGATACGGCGCGTAATCACGGATCACTGCCTCGACGTTGCCGGCCAGCTCCATCAGCTTCTCGATGGCCTGTTCCTGCTCGGCACGCAGGCGATCGACGTTCGCCGACTTCTCCACGAAGCGCTTACCCGATACCACCGGGCGATAGATCATGGTCAGGTACAGCTCGTTCTGCATGATGCGCTGCGAGGACAGCATGCCCATGTACTGATCGGAGACGTCCTGGTTGAAGCGCTGCCGGTAGGTGCTCTTGCCTTTCAACGTGCGACGGCGCCGAATATCGTGCACCCAGAAAGCCACGTTGACGAAGTCCGGAGCACGCAGCGTCTGCAGCAGGCGATTGAAGGTGTTGTGCCGATGTTCCAGTTCCCATTCCTCGCGGCCCACGAACGGCAACCCCTCCAGGTACCAGGTCAACAGGTAGTCACCGCCCGTGGTCTTGACCACGTTCGGGGCGACATGCGTCGACAGGGGAATGAACTCACTGATGGAGGTATCTGGGCTGAACATACGACTGCTTCCAAAGAGTTGCTGCCAGGGAACTTCGAGGTGGCCTGGCGGGCAGCACGCGCCCGCCAGGCCATTCCGGACCTCAATCCATTCGGGCCGGCTTGTTGCGGTAATGATTCGGGTTGAATACCCACATGCCGTCGTGCTGCTGCACGTTGCGCACCCGCAGCTTGAACATCAGGCGCAAGCCCATCAGACGAAAGATCATCTCGTCACGTTTGGCCATCTGCCGCATGATGAAGATTGCTACCGGAATGGTGAGCAGGAACCAGAAATTGGTGTAGACGCTCAGCAGCAGCAACCCACCTGCCACCATGAAGAATGGCAGGTAGGGAACGCCCAGGAACATTGCCGGGCGAGTGCAACCGCGGAAGACGACGTTCTTATGCACTGTAGTAGAGCACTGCCTGCTGGATCAGCATGCCGGTCTTGCCTTCGCAGGTGCCGTACTCGTCACCCAGCAGCATGCGGGCGATCTGGCCGGCGGCACCGATCAGGACGCCACCGATCAGGATCGGCGAGACCTCGCTGATGCGCTTGTGCGCGAAGGCAATCTGATAGCCGGCGAAGATGACCGCGATGGTGACGACGGCAATCGAGGCCATGTTCAGCAGGCCATTGATGTTGGAGAAGAAGCCGCAGACCTTGCCGTCGGTACCGCCGTAGTTGGTGGCGCCGTTGGTGGCGAACACCTGCGGGGCGAACAATGCGCCGACGAAGATCGTTGCCATCAGCAGGGTCTTCAGCGTGCGCTGGGCCTGGACGAGGTCGAGATTGGATCGCTTCATGGATTGATTTCCTTGTTGATGGACTAACACAACTGAATCGACCAGCCGGGGGACTGGCCGCACCACGACTTCGTCAGAACACGAAGGCCGCATCCCCTGCGGGAATCTGCTGCACCGGCGCGCCCTGCGCCGGCGCGTTGTACGAATCTGCGCTTTCCGCCACCGGTAGGTTGCGTTCGCTCCACGGACGCAGCATCACCGGGCCATTGTCGGTGCCGCCCGCGGCGCCAGGAAGCTGTTGCGGCATTGCCAAGTTGTTCTGGGACGGCAGGCGTTGGGCCATGCCCTGCGGGAACTGCGCCTGCTGCGGCTGTGCAGCCCCGCCCTGCTGACCTGCCTGCTGGGGCTGCATCATCCGGTCCACCGACCCCAGGACGACCTTGGACAGCGCCTGATCGGCAATATTCAGCAGACTGCCGCGCGCCATCGCACCGGTGGACGGGTACACCACGTACGCACGCGCTGGATCATCCGAAGGAACGTACACCGGTCCGTTCGACTGGGCGACAATGCGCGCCTGTGCCGGCGACGCCAGCTGCGGGTGATGCTCGACCTTTACCGCGCGCCGTTCGCCACGGCTGATCACGTCGATCGGCGTGACGCCGTTGCTGGCGACCTGCTGCCCACGGCGGATCGAGTCGTAGACCTTCTGCACATAGCCGTGACGGAAGCCGGTTTCGAAATTGCCCGAGTAGTAGCAGCTGAACGACTTTCCCCAATCGCCACCCGAGCGCTTGTAGCACTCGGCGAGGATGCGGGATCCGGCCTGCAGGTTCGGGCACTGCTGGAACGCTTTCTCGTACGAATCCAGCCCGTACTTGCCCAGGTTGTAGCGGTTGACCTGGGCCAGACCGATGGAGAAGTTGTAGCCCTTCTCTTCCAGCATGCGCACGGTGGCCAACGCCTCGTCCAGCGCCTTGGGCTGGCGCACCAGCGCTCCTCCCACCACGCCGATCGCGTAGGGATTGCGCGACGATTCGACATTGATGACGTGCTGCATCACGTCCATCGACACGGCCATCTCCGGGCACGCCATCATTTCCAGTCCTGGCAGCATCCTTCAGCCCTCCTGCCCCTGGGCGCGCCCAGGGTTGAAATCGATACCGGTGATGTAGCGGGAACCGGCATGTGCCTTGATGTGGACGACGATGTCGATGGTCATCATCAGCAGTCGCTTGATCACGTTGAACTCAAGCCCAGAGCCTTCGCTGGAGGCCTTGACCATCAGCGCCAGCTGGTCCCAGGTCTGCTCCGGGCTGCCGGCATGGCAACTCGTGATCGACCCCGGATGGCCCGATGCGCAGTTGCGGATGAAGTAGAACGCCTCGTCACCGCGCAGCTCGGCCAGGATGATGCGTTCGGGCTTCATGCGCAGGCACGCTTCCATGCAGCTCTTGGCGGTGACATTGCTTGCGCTCTGCCCACCCTTGGAGTACAGCAGATGCACCACGTTTGGTTGGGTCAGAAACAGTTCGCGCGCGTCCTCGATCGTGACCAGGCGTTCACTGTCCGGGATATGATTCACCAACGCTTTCATGAAGGTGGTCTTGCCGCTACCCGTCGCACCCGATACCACGATGTTCTTGCGGTACATCACCGCACGCCGGAAGAATTCGGCGTACTCACGCGAATGGCGCAGCTCCAGCAGCTCGCGATCGTGTTCGCTGATGCTGCCGTCGCTCTCCAGGATCTGGTTGAAGAATCCATCTTCGTGATACTGCGTGAGTGACTTGGTGTGCTTGGACGGCAGGCGGATGGTGATCGACACCTTGCCCGCGTCACACGCCGGTGGAATCACGAACTGGGCGCGCTGACCGGTGGGAAACGTGAGCGAGACCACCGGATCTGCATCGGTGATGCGCTGCCCGGTGTTGCTCTCGTTCACCACCGCGGTGCAGAACTGCCGGGCCCGCTCGAAAGTCAGGCCCGGCACGTCCACCCGCTGCCACCCTGCACGGGTTTCCAGGTACAGCTCGCCGGGACGGTTGATGCAGATTTCCGTCACTTCCGGCGAAGTCATGTACTCGGCGATGCCCAGCACTTCGTACTGATAGCGCAGGAAGTCGCTGGAGACGAGGGCGAGGGGTGACACTTCAGCGTCCATGGTCGTTCGTTGGGTTACCGGCGGGGATTCAACACGTTGGTGAAATCGACGTCCTTGGCAACGTAGACATTCACCACAGTGCCCTGGTTGATGGTGACGGTCGGCGGACGACGACTGCTGCCGAGTGCCTCATTGGCCAGGCGCTCCATGGTGCGCGCAGTAGCGCTTTCATACGGCGACTGGATGGTCATACCGTTGTTGGCCACGGTCGTGGTCTCCGGACCGTGCTCTGCAGCGGCATACTTGAACGCGTCGGCCAGCAGGCTGATCATCAAGGCAGAAGCGATACGGCTGCCCCAATGCGCGCTGTACTGACCGGGATGGCCCGCGCCGCCCAGACCATCGGTACCGGGGCTGGACATGGCCACGTCGATGCCATTCGGGGTGGTGATGCGATCCCAGATGACTTCCACACGCTTGCCCGTGGGACCACCGCCGTACGCGCCATAGATCTTGGAGCCCTTGGGCAGCAGCAGATTGCGGCCGTTGATCGAATACACCGGCTCCGTCAGCAGGCACGAGGTGTAACCGGCGATGTCGGTGATGATGCGGGTTTCCAGCACGCAGCGCAGGTAGGTGCCCCGCACCAGCAGTGCATCCGGACTGCGGATATAAGTGGCGCTGGAGACATCTTCCACATCCGGTCCACGGCGCACCTTCTGCGGCTGCGCTTGCGGATTGGCCGCCGCCTGCATGGCCGCGATCATCGCCTGGTTGTAGTCGGAGCCGCTCTGGCCGTTGGCGGCGCCGCCCGCCTCGCCCCCGCCCACGCCGGAGCCGCTGCCCATGCGACGGTCCATCAGCGTCGGTCCACGCTCATGATCCGCCTTGGCCTCGTTGCCCATCGGGAAGCCCGGCATTGGCACTTCCTGCTGCGGCGGAGGCGGCAGCATCGGGATCGGATCGGCAACCGCGATCGGCGGCGCCGGCTCGGGCGCCCCGACAACGCTCGGAAGCTGCGGCGTGGTGGCACGTGCTTCTTCCTGTGGTTTCTTCTGCTCGGCTGCGTCGTCCTGCCCCTTGCGGAAAAGCAGGAAACCCATTGCCATCAGCAGCAGGACGATCCCCCCCAGGAACAGCAAAGCTTTGCGGTTCAGGCGCTGCTCTTCTGCCGAGCGCAACTGCGGCGCGCCAGCATCCAGATCAGGCGCAGCCTGCTGGTCGTTGGCGTTGCCGAAGTACGGGTTGGACGGCGGCTCCTGGCCAGCGGCGCCCTGGGAATAGGGAGACGGGTTCGGGTCATTTCCCGGAGTGTTCTGCTGGCTCATTTCTTCACGTTCCTTCGCAGGCCGACGACGAAGTCGCCATGGCGGATGACCAGGTACGGGTACGTCCCGTGCACGATCAGCGTGTTGCCTTCAACCGTGGTGTTGACCACGAAGTCTTCACCGTATTCCGATTCACGCCCGAACACCGCCGGGAAGATGCCGGTCTTGTACTCGGGCGAGTTCGGCAGCCTCAGATAGGTGAAGCGACCATCGTCATAGGCGTTGACGGGAATCAACCACCCCATCTTCTTCGCCTTGCTGGTCGAATAGGAGTAGTTGAAGTTGTACTGGCGATCCTTGGCCAGTTCAGAGCTCAGCAGCGGTTTGGCTTCCTCTTCGACCGCTTCCTGGGCGACGCCGAACACGGTGTCGTTTGGATAGACGAAAGCGATCTTGTACTGCACGCCCGCGCGACGGGCCTGTTCCAGCTGACGCCAGTCGGTGGCCACCACCTTCAGTTCGAAGATGTAGGAATGGGTCTCCGTGCGCACCATCATGTTGGTGTCGACGTCAACATTCTTCGGCTTGAGATAGAACACGTTCTCGCGACGCGTCAGCTCCCAGCCATTGCTGAAGCCGGTGCTGTAGTCGAGGATCTTTTCGTTCGGACTCAGCTCGATCTGCGTGGTCAAGCCCAGGCCGGTGCGAACAGGATAAATGCGATCCTTTTCATACTCGTAATGGTCAACCGCCTGCGCCATCGCCGTTGCACAGAACAGCAACGACAACATCGACAGCAGCGCCAGCGCGCTTCCCCTGATATTTCGACTACTCATCGGTTGCTTGCTCCATCAGCAGTTCCGGTGGAATTGTTCTGCACCGGCCTCATGGCCGGCTGTCCGGGCATGGCCTGCCCCGGCATTGCTTGCCCCTGCACGGGCTGTCCCGGCACAGGCTGACCTGGCATCGGCTGGCCCGGGACCTGGCCGTTGGCCGGCACCGGTGCCGCGACTGGCTGGCCGGTGGCCGGGTCGATCATGGTGGCGGCGGCCGGATTGTTCGGGTCGTACACGCCCTGCGCCTGCTGCGCTGCCTGTTGTGCCGCCTGCTGGGCCTGCGCCTGCATGGCGCCGTCGTCGGGCACCGGAACGCCACGCGAGTAATCGTTGTCGACGCGGTACTCGGTGACCTGGAAGGCCAGCGGATTGAGGATACGGTCCTGCTCGGACAAGGCGAGATTCTGGTTGTACTCGAAGCGCATCGTCACCAGCTGGTTGTCCAGGTAGGTAGACGCACCGGTGCGCTTGTCCAGCAGGCTGCGCTGGATACGGACCGAAGCCCCCCGGAAGCTGCCGTTAGGCTCGGCCCCCAGCGGCGTGATGCTGAGGATCTTGACCCGGATCGCCTTCTCCCGGCCATACATCACGAATGGGTTCTGCGGGTTGTTGCCTGCATAGCGCTGACGCATCGACTGCGACACCGGGCCGTTGGACATCACGAACACCAGTTCCCAGTCGCGCAGGCCCATCACCGCCGAGTCGTACGATTCGCGCGCCAGCACGTACTGGGCGACATTGCTGCGATTGATCGCTTCATTGGTGGTGATCGTCTCGCCCTGGAAGGTGCCACTCAGGCGCGCGACGGTCGCGGTGCCGGTGTAGGCATCGGCCATCACCAGGAACGGCACCTTCTCCTTCAGCGGCAGCATGTAGTAATAGCCGCCCGCCAGGGCGAGCGACATCAGCAATGAGCCTGTAGCCACCCACCACGCACGACGCTCGCTGCGGCGTGCCATGTCGGCCACGGTGATCTCGTAGCTGACCGCCTTGGCGACCGACTGCTCGACCTTGGGACTATTGCCGGGATCCTTCTTGCGGAACATGGATTCTTCCGTACTGCTGAAACATCAATGGGCGTGGCACCCCTGCGACCGGCGCGGGGAGCGGCACGTTCGATGATTTCGATGTGGACTCAGGTGCCGCTGTTGGAATCAGCGCCCTGCGCCGACGCGGTGGGCGTCGAGCCAGCGCTCTGCACAACGATCTGGTTGCCAACAATGGAGACGGAGATGCCCTGTGCCGCATAGGCCGCCGTGAGATCGATCACGGCCTGCTGAGCGTTGGTGGTGTCGATGTTCGAGACCGCGCCGTACAGGGTGAAGTCCGAGCTGAGGCGGTAATCAAGCGTGCGTCCGGAATCCTTGGCCCAGCGCTCGAGCATGGCTTTGAGCGTGCCATCCATCGGCGAGGCTTGGTAGACGTAGCTGGAGTACAGCGGGATTTCGGTTGTCGCCGCCGCAAAGCGGTTGACCGGCTTCCAGCGGCCGCCGAAATCGGGAGCGGACTTGGTGGCACAACCTGCCACCATCAGCGCCGCGACTGCGGCGATGGACATTTTCGCGATAAACGCCTGATTCATACGGGCTTCACTTTGACGTACGAAAAAGCAGTCCCGAGCGTTGGCTCCCTGGTCGTCCGGCGCTGCATGGCGCACGCCGGAATCGGGGAGACGCGCTGGCATGCAGCACACCTGCCCCGGCTCCCCTGCAGCCCGAAAGCTGCCAACCAGGTCGCGGGGCCGCCAGACACTGTCGACGACACACCCGCACACCCTCACCAACGTCGAAACCATCCTTGTTTCCATGGCACAAACTCCTGGCCACCCTGCGCTACAACTTTTGCCATCCAACACACACTTCTGGATGACGAACACAGAGTTACACAACCACGCGTCAATTCCATGTCAGACAAGTCTGAAAATCTATGAACAGATGCCGAATTCTTGACTCAGCTCACGTTTTCACGTCGATGAATATGAATCTACGTCACAAATTTAGCGACGTGAATTAGACGTTAAGCATGGGGACGTCGACTTTTGGCAGCAGCCTCGAAGTGAAGTAGCGGTCCTTGTAATAGCGGATCTTGTCGCACTTCACTGGATGCGGTATGCCCTCGTACAGGAACACTTCCTTGTCCGGCCCCATTGCTTTCAGTTCCTGCGGCAGCATCAGCGCGCGCCGCTCTTCGGTGAAGCTGTGGGTCTTCTCGCGGGCGTGGGTGACGTTCTTCTTGCGGATGGTGGTGTAGCCCAGCATGTCCGAGTAGTCGTTGGCATCCTGCTGCTCCCGCGGCGCATACAGGATCTGCAGCGCGTGGTTGGTGATGATCGTGCGCGACACCTCCCGCCCGTAGGTGGCATCGAGCTGGGACATGCTCTGGATGATTGGCAGCAGGCGTATGTTGTAACCAGCCATGTAGGACACCGCCGAGGCAATGATCTCGACTTTGCCGATCGAGGTGAATTCGTCCATCAACAGCAGGCACTGGTACTTCAGGTCCGGGTTGGACTTGGGCAGTTCCTTGGTATTGAGGTTGATCAGCTGGCTGAAGAACAGGTTGATGATCAGCCGGCTCTCGGCCAGCTTGTTCGGCTGGATGCCGATGTAGATGGTCATCTTCTTCTTGCGGACGTCGGTCAGCAGGAAGTCGTTGCTGCTGGTGGCCTTGTCCAGCACCGGGTTGATCCAGGGATTGAGTGGTTCCTTGAAGGTGCCCAGGATCGAGGCGAAGGTCTCATCGGCCTGGGACAGCATGTTGGCGAACGCCGAACGCGCGTTGGCGCTGAGGAACGGCCGCTCCGACAAGGCCTTGAGGTACTTCTTCAACTCGGTGCCGTCACCCGATGACAACCGGTAGACAGCCCCCAGCGTGGGCGTGCCCGAGCCGCCCGGGAAACCGCTGCTGCGCTCGTCGTCCCAGTTCTCGAACAGATAGAGGGTGAAGGCCATGAACGCGTTGCGCGCCTGGCTGACCCAGAACTTCTGGTCCTCGGCACCATCCGGATACAGCATCGCGGCAATGCTCATCAGGTCCGAAACCCGGAACGCCGGGTCATCGGACACGTAACTGAGCGGGTTCCAGCGGTGCGTGCGCCGATCTTCTGCGAAGGGATTGAACAGGTAGATCTCCTGGCCCTGGCTGGCGCGCCAGCCGCTGGTCAGGTCGAAGTTCTCCTGCTTGATGTCCAGCACCACCAGTGACTCGCCGTACTCCAGCAGGTTCGGGATGACCACGCCCACGCCCTTGCCCGAGCGGGTAGGCGCGGCCAGGATCACGAACTGCTGGCCGTCCAGCCGCACCAGCTTGCCGCCATGGCTGCCGACCACGATGCTCTGGCCGGTCTTCTTGAACATACCGTGCTTGGACAGGTCGGCGCCGGTCGCAAAACGCGCGTCGCCATGCAGCGAGCGCTTGTCCTTCTTCAGCAGCAGCACCAGGCCGGTCACCACCAGTACCAGCAACGGCAGGCCGAAGCCCACGTAGCCGGCCCATTTGATCTTGCCCACGAAGGGCGCGACCTGTGGCTGGCCAATGGCGTGGTAGTACTGGTAGTACGTGTTCCAGGTGAACAGCTTGGTATCCAGGCCCAGGAACAACAGGGTCAGGTAGCCGGAAAACACGAAACCAAGCAGCAGGGTCGCCAGCGTGACGATGGCGATGAGCAGATACTTCTTACTGGGCAACACCCGAATCCTCCATGATGCGCACGAGGGCGCGACGGCCTAGCGGCGGCGCCAGCGCGACGCCTTCTTCCGCAGGTTGTTTTCGTTCTCCAGCCCAGGCTGTTCGCCCTCTTCACGCACCCGCTGCAACAGCAGTTGGCGCGCTTCGGCCAGTGATACCAGGTCGGTCAGACGATCCCCATCGTCGGCGACGACCGCATGGCCGACCACATCGCCCGGAGCGTACACCGGCTCGTAGGACACTGCTACCAGCTGATAGCGGCCGCGGGTTTCCAGCACATGCCTGAATTCCTGCATCGCATTCCTCCTTGTCGGGGCGACACTGCGTCCCCTGCCCCGCCATCATGCCCATCGCAGTGTCATCGGCGTATGCACAAGCGCTGCGGTTTTTGCGCGAAACTGTCCGCGGATATCCAAGGAGACTGCGATGGACTGGGTAGCACTTGCACGCACGCTGGCCACCGAGGCCCACACGGGCCAGATCGACAAGGCTGGCCAGCCTTACATCTGCCATGTGGCGCGGGTGGCGGCCGCAGTACGCGGCGACGATGACGCCGAAGTGGTGGCCTGGCTGCATGACGTAGCCGAAGACTGTCCGGCGTTTTCCGCACGGATCGAGGCATTTCCCGCACCGCTGCGCGAGGCGGTGCAACTGCTCAACCGCGACGCGGCCCCCGACGCGGACAGCTACTACGCGCGCATTGCCGCCCACCCGCTGGCACTGAAGGTGAAGCAGGCCGATCTGGATGACAACGCCGATCCGCAGCGCCTGGCGATGCTCGACGCGGCGACGGCCGGGCGCCTGCGCGGCAAGTATGCGCACGCCCGGGCGGCGCTGGGCATCTGAGCAGACCGCCCGATGGCGCGGTGGGCGAACGTGTCACCGATCAAACGCTGATTTACCCTGAGTGCTGCTGCCCTTGCTGCGGTGCAGCAGTACAATGGCCGGCTCCCCGCCCCCATCGCGCCCCGCATGAGCCCCAACTCTTCCCTGGCTGCGCGGCTGACGCCCCGTCAGCGCACCCTGATCATCCTTGCCCTGTCCCTGGGCGGCTTCGCCATCGGCACCAGCGAATTCGCCAGCATGGGCCTTATGCTGGAGATCAGCCGCGGCCTGTCGATCTCCGAAACCCAGGTCGGCCACCTGATCAGCGCCTACGCCATCGGCGTGGTGGTCGGCGCCCCGATCCTCGCCTTCGTCGGCGCCAGCTTCCCGCGCCGCAAGCTGCTGCTGGCACTGATGGGCTTTTATGCCGTCGGCAACCTGGCCAGCGCGCTGGCACCGAACTACGGCACGATGCTCATTGCGCGTTTCGTCGCCGGCCTGCCGCATGGCGCCTACTTCGGCGTGGCGATGCTGGTGGCCGCCGCGATCAGCCCGGCCGGCCAGCGCGGCCAGGCGATGTCGCGCGTGTTGCTGGGCCTGTCGATCGCGATCCTGGTCGGCAATCCGCTGACCACCTGGCTGGGCCAGCAGCTGAGCTGGCGTACCGCCTTCGCCCTGGTCAGCGTGCTGGCCATCGCCACCGTGGCGATGATCGCGCGCTTCCTGCTGCCGGATCCGGACGAAGTGCGCACCTCGCCGATGCGCGAACTGCGCGCCTTCAACACCACCCAGGTGTGGCTGGCGCTGGCGATCGGCGCCGTTGGCTTCGCCGGCATGTTCTGCGTGTTCACCTACCTGGCGCCGACCCTGGTGCAGGTCACCGGCGTGGCCGAATCCTGGATGCCGCTGGCAGTGGGCGTGTTCGGCATCGGCGCGATCATCGGCAACATCGCCGGTGGCTGGCTGGTCGACAAGTTCCACTTCAAGGCCGCTGCAGTGGTGCTGCTGTGGTCGATCGTGATGCTTCTGCTGTATCCGCTGGCCGCGCAATCGGTGTGGACCATCGGCCCGATGATCATCACCGTGGGCACGATGGGCGCGCTGGCGGCGGTACTGCAGACGCGCCTGATGGACGTGGCCGGCGAAGCGCAGACCCTGGCCGCCGCCTCCAACCATGCCGCCTTCAATACCGCCAATGCCCTCGGCCCGTGGCTGGGCGGCATGGCGATCAGTGCCGGCTTCAGCCCGGCCAGCACCGGCTATGTCGGTGCGGCCACCGCGATCGGCGGCCTGCTGCTGTGGTGCGTGGCGGTGATGCTGGACAAGAAGCGCAAGGCAGCCGGCGTGGGCAGCCACTGACCTTCGCGTCGGATCGTCAGCTGCCGCCCGCGCGGCGGCGGCGATCCGGCCGCAGCAACGCTGTGTCGCCGGCCGCCAGCGTCGGTCGCGCCAGCTCACCGCGCTTGACCCGCTCAAGCACCCGCCGCGAGTTGGCCGCGCAGTCGATGCCCTCCGGCCGTGCCTGGATGTCCTCGATCAGCGCCAGCAGGTGCTCCCGGCTCTGTGCCAGCCGCAACTGCAGCGCCTCGATGTCGGCCACCTTCTGCTGCAGCATCGTGATCAATGCGTCGTGCTGCCACTGGCCCATGTCCGGTGGCAGCAAGGCGCGTATCTCCTCCAGGCTGAAACCGGCACGCTGCGCACCGGTAATCAGTTCCAGCAGCAGCACCGCCTGCTCGGGGTAGTCACGGTAGCCGTTGGCCTGCCGCTGGGCCGCCAGCAACCCGGCCTCCTCGTAGAAGCGGATGCGCGACGCTGCCAGGCCCGTGCGGCTTGCCAGCTCACCGATCTTCATCTGCCTGAATCCTCGACATCGGAACCTGTTGACCTTCAATCAAACTTGAAGGTTAGCGTAGCGCCATTCCCCTGTCCTGGAGCTGTCCGATGTCGCTGTTCTCGCCCCTGGCACTGCCCTCCGGTGCCGTCATCCGCAACCGCATCGCCAAGGCGGCGATGGAAGAAAACATGGCCGACGCCGACCACGCCCCCTCCGAAGCGCTGCTTCAGTTGTACCAGCGCTGGGCCGATGGTGGCGCCGGACTGATCATCACCGGCAACGTGATGGTCGATGGGCGCGCCATGACCGGGCCGGGTGGCGTGGTACTGGAGGACGACCGCCACCTCGACCGCTTCACCGCCTGGGCGGACACTGCCCGCTCGCGGGGCGCGCAGATGTGGATGCAGATCAATCACCCGGGGCGGCAGATGCCGGCCGCACTCGGCCAGCCTGCGCTTGCGCCGTCAGCCGTCGCATTGCAGATGGGCGCGCTGTCCAAGCAGTTCGCACCGCCCAAGGCGATGACCGAGGACGACATCAACTCGGTGATCGCGCGCTTCATCCGCAGTGCCGAGCTGGCCGAGCGCGCGGGTTTCAGCGGGGTGGAGATCCATGCCGCGCACGGCTACCTGCTCAGCCAGTTCCTGTCGCCGCTGTCGAACCGCCGCGATGACCGCTGGGGTGGCAGCCTGCAGAACCGTGCGCGCCTGCTGCTGGAGATCGTGCAGGGTGTGCGCGCGGCCGTGGCGCCCACGTTCGTGGTGGCGGTGAAACTCAACTCCGCCGACTTCCAGCGCGGCGGTTTTTCGCCCGAGGACGCGCGCGCAGTGGTGCAGATGCTGGCGCCCCTCGGCGTGGATCTGGTCGAACTGTCCGGCGGCAGCTATGAAGCACCGGCCATGACCGGCGCCGCACGCGACGAACGCAGCGTGGCCCGCGAAGCGTACTTCCTCGAATTCGCACGCGAGATCGCTACGGTGGCAACGATGCCGCTGATGGTCACCGGTGGCATCCGCCGCCGCGAAGTGGCAGAGCAGGTGCTGGCCAGCGGCGTGGCCATGGTCGGCATCGCCACGGCGCTGGCGATCGAGCCGGATCTGCCGCAGCACTGGCAGCAGGGCCGTGACCCGGTGCCGACACTGCGCAACATCAACTGGCGCAGCAAGCCGCTGGCGGCCAGTGCGCACATGGCCGCAGTGAAGTATCAGCTGGGCCGGTTGAGCCGGCGCCGCCCCACCGCACCCACGGTCTCGCCGGTATGGGCACTGCTGCTGGCACAGGCGGCCGCGAAGTGTCGGACCCGCCGCTACCGACGCTGGATCGGCGCCCGCGCCATCGCACATTGAGCCGCGCGGTCTTCTCATCACCGCAGCGATGCTCCACCATCTGCAGGATCGGCGGCAGTTCCGCCGCCGGTCGCAGCATGGAGATGGAACCCACGTGGCAGCAGGATCGACCAGGAACCGCGAGAAGCTGCTCGATGACCTGCTCTCGCTTGGCCGCAACTGGGCACTGGCGATCGCCATCGCCGGTGCCGGGGCAGCGGTTCACTACAGCGAGTCGGTATACGAAGCAGGAATCTGGCGAGGTCTGCTGCCCACGCTCTGCTTTCTGGTCGCGATCATCTGGATCGTGCTCAGCATCATCCGCTTCGACCTGACCCTCCAGCAGCACTTCGAGCGCAAACGCACGCGCTGGCTCAGCCGCCTGCTCTATGTCGTGCTGCTCGGTACCGGCATCACCGCCGTGTTCTTCGTGACCGAACTGGCGTCCAGCAACCACATCGCAAGGATGTGCGACGCCGTGGCCAACGAACCGGCCAGCCGGATCCACCGGTCCGCCGAGTGCCAACGCCTGTACCAGCATCGGGCGGCCTACCGGCAACGGCTGGAATCGGCCGAGGGCGAGTTCGACTGAGGCCCGCACCGGCTGCGCATCGCGTGCGCGAAAAACACATGGCGTGGATATGCGGTCGGGCACAGTGGCTGCGCCTTCCTCGCAGCGAACGAACGCCGCCGACATGCACCACCCGCCCGCCCCTGCCCGTCACGATGCCATCGCCCTGCAGGCGGGCGTACTCGGCAGTGTGCTGGGCGTGACGCTGTTCAAGGCGATCGCACTGTCCGCACCGGCCAGTGGATCCTTGATCGTGATCGGGCTGTGGCTGCTGGCCTGCGCGCTGCTGGCTGCCTGGGCACTGGCCGCCTGCCTGGCCTGCCTGGCACTGAGCCGGCGCATATTCGTGCTGATGCTGGCGCTGAGCATGATCCTGTTGATCTGCGTCGCCTGAGGCAGCAGGCGCGGGACTATCGCGTATCTGTTATAGAATAACAAGTGCGATCGGACGGATTGTGCGTGCCCGGGTCACGGATTTGAATTCCATGGCCAGCCCGGCACCACCCGAGACCTCCCCATGACCCTGCAGCCCCTGCTTCGCGCCTCCCTCACCGCCGTTGCCCTGGCTTCGCTCAGCGCCTGTGCCACCTATGACGACAGCAACATGCACCAGGCCTGCCAGGAATCGCCGCACCTGAAGGACCTGCCGCGCGAAGTGGCTGCCCGCGAAAGCCGCTGCAACAAGAGCATGGAAGTGTGGTCGAGCGAGCGCAAGGGCAGCGACAGGCCGATCGACCTGAGCGGCAAGAAGAAGGATCTCTGAGCCGCCTGGCATCTTGATCGTTCCAATGCATGCGGATGACCCGTCCGTCACGATCGGGAAGGCAGGATAAGGTCTTCCCATCACGACGACTCTCCCGATGCCGGCCACTGGTCACCCTGTCATCCATGCCTTCGAAGCTGTGTTCGATCTGTCTGGCGGGGTCGAGCGCATTACGGCGCTCACTGTCATCTGCCGGCATTGCTCGGAAACCCGCTCGGCCAGCGAAGACAACCTGGTCCAGCTGCCGGGCGGTGCCTTGTTCCGCTGCGACGGATGCGGCAGTCATCAGGCGGTGAGCCATGCGCGGGTTGCCGATTGGCAGGTGAATTCGCTTCTGGGTGTCTGAGGCTGCAATACGACGGTGCCACGACGCAGGCCGTTGGCGCGGAGATGGCGATGCAGCCAGAGGACGCCGCGCGAGCACCTTCGTCCGCCGCGAAGGGCCGATCAAAGACAGGGCGCAGGACCTGTGCAGGGCGCAATGACATCACCTCGGCTAAGCTGCGTCACCTTTCTGCGCGCACGGCCATGCATCCCTTCCCCCTACCTGTCTCAGCACCTGATCAACTCGCCTACCGACTGCTGCAGGACAGCGACTGGGCCCGTTCGGCCGACGCCACCAACGCTCCGCCCGAACTTCGCGCTCTGCTGGCGATGATCCTGGATTCTCCGGAGCCGCTGTGGATCGCATGGGGCCGCGACAACAAGGCGTTCTTCTTCAACGACGCCTATCTTCCGATGCTGGGCGGCAAGCTGCACGGTGCCATGGGCAGCCGATTGGAAGACGTCTGGGCGGACGTCTGGGCCGACGTCGTGAATGCTGTCAACGATGTCTTCGGCGGCACAAGCCGCAGTTTCAAGAACATGCCGTTGATGATGGACCGTGATGGCACGTTGCGCGAGACATTCTGGACGTTCTCCTACTCGCCGCTGCGTGCCGGTTGCGGAGGCGTGGCCGGCATCATCTGCGTCGTCAGCGAGCAGACCGAACGGGTGATCGAGCGCGACCGGCATACTCGCCAGGTAGCAGCCATCACCGAGCAGGCACGCGAGGCCCACCTTGAACTGGTACGCGCCCGCGAACAGCTGCGGCAGTCGCAGAAGCTGGAGGCCATCGGCCAGCTGACCGGCGGCGTTGCCCACGACTTCAACAATCTGCTGCAGGTCATCACCGGTTCCGTGGACATGCTGCTGCATACCTGGCCGGCCGAAGATGCGCGCCTGCGCTATGTACAGGCCATCGAAACCGCCGCTGACCGCGCCACTCGCCTGACCGCCCAGCTTCTGGCGTTCTCGCGCCGACAAAGCCTGTCGCCGCAGGTGTTCGACCTCTGCGAGAGCGTACGCGCGCTTTCAGACATCATCACCACAGTGCTGGGAGCCCGCATCTCCGTTTCGGTGAACCTGCCTGACGCCCCGTTGCCGGTACTGCTGGACCGGACCCAACTCGACACCGCACTGATCAACATCGCAGTGAACGCGCGCGATGCCATCGACGGCCACGGCAAGGTGACGATCGATGTGGAACAGCTGACATCGGTGCCTTCCGTGCGGTTCGCGGCGCCGATGAAAGGCAATTTCGCTGCGATCAGCGTCAGCGACACCGGTGCCGGTATCGATCCGTCCATGGTGGACCGGATCTTTGAGCCCTTCTTCACCACCAAGGGAGTGGGCGCGGGCACCGGGCTTGGCCTCAGCCAGGTGTTCGGCTTCGTCAAGCAGTCCGAGGGCGAAGTGGACGTACAGAGTCAGGCCGGTGTCGGTACGCGCTTCACGCTGTATCTGCCGCTGGCACAGGCAAACGCCTCCATCGAGCTGCCGACCGCGCAACCGGGACTGCTGCATGGCCACGGATTGTGGGTGCTGGTCGTGGAAGACAACGTGGATGTGGCCGAGTTTGCAGTCGGGGCGCTGCGCGAGCTTGAATACAACGTCGTACTTGCGCGCAATGCCGACGAAGCACTGGCGGAGCTGGAGCGCGACGCTGCGCGTTTCCACGTGGTGTTCAGCGACGTGGTCATGCCTGGGACCAATGGGCTGGATCTGGCCCGCACCATCCGCAGCCGCCTGCCCGACCTCCCGATCATTCTCACCAGTGGCTACAGCGAATTGCTGGCCCGCGATCCAGGCCATGGTTTCACGCTGCTGCGCAAGCCCTATTCACTGAAGCAGCTGGCCTCTGTGATGACCGAGGCCAGCTGTCGCTCGCAGACGATGGTGACTGCGCTATAGCCGGCAGATCACCGCGTCGGACCGGTCCAGGAAGCAAGCGCTGAATCGAGGCCGGACATATCCCCTCCTATGCCGCAGGCCCAGGCCACGATGCCATCCGGGCGCACCAGCACCGCCCCCAGACCCGATGCCGCATCGCCAGTATCTGCGGCGCAGGCGATGGGAAGCTGCCAGCGTTGGCCATGCTGCGGCGACCAGGACGCCGGGGCGAAAACAAGCAGCGCCCCCTTCCCCGTTCTCAGCAGTTCGCCCAGGCGGCGACCATCGGCCACCCGGAAATCAGGCGCGCTCCTGCCGACCAGCGGGTGCTCTCCGCCAAGATCCAGCTGCTGCGAAACACCCCAGATCCGCTCGGCCAGATACGTGGCCCCATCGCGGGTGCCAGCCAGGTCGGCCATGATCGCTGCCAACGCGCGCGAACCGTCCCCGGGACGCATCAGCGCAACCTGTGCGCGCGACCAGTCCAGTACTTTGGTGGCCACTGGATGGCGCTCAGCCTGATAGCTGTCCAGCAGCGCCTCATCGGCCTTGCCCCGCGCCACGGCGGCCAGTTTCCAACCGAGGTTCATCGCATCGCCGATGCCGAGGTTCAGTCCCTGGCCGCCCAAAGGCGAATGCATGTGCGCGGCATCACCTGCCAACAGCACACGGCCGCTGCGATAGGCCGTCGCCTGGCGCGCAGCATCGGTCCATGTCGTGGCCAGGTGCAATGCAGTGATCGTTGCCTCGCGGCCAGACACCCGCCGCAGCAACGCTTGCGCGGTGTGCCGGTCCAGTGGCGTGCGATGGCCTGCGCCACCGTCGAAGTCGGCCAGCGCCAGCATGCCTGGCGGGTTGAAATTGCACATCCCGTGATCGGTGAACTGTCGGCCCGGTGTGAGTACACACCCATCTGCCAGTTCGACCAGCA
Source organism: Stenotrophomonas veracruzanensis (assembly GCF_032911525.1). Lineage (NCBI taxonomy): Bacteria > Pseudomonadati > Pseudomonadota > Gammaproteobacteria > Lysobacterales > Lysobacteraceae > Stenotrophomonas > Stenotrophomonas veracruzanensis. The sequence continues at coordinate 130,169 of NZ_JAWJTI010000005.1, read as the reverse complement.
GCGTGTAACCGGTGAACTCCGGCCCGGTTCCAGCAAAGAGGAAGCCCGATTGCTTGCGTACCGTGCTGCGGGCCCCATCACAACCGACCACCCAGCGGCCGTGGACCATGCCGGAGCCGGTGTGCACGGCAACCTGCGCCTCGTGCGCATCCACCGCCTTTACCGCACGCCCGCGTTCGACGCGCACGCCCAGCGCAATGGCACGTTCGACCAACACCGCTTCCAGGGCCTGCAGCTCCACCGCCATCTGGGTGCCCACCGGCGTCGGCAGGCGCCAGGTCCAGCGCGTCTGGTCCACATCGTCCAACGCAAATGGAATACCCGCAAAGTGCCCACCCAGCGCACGCGGCTGCGCCAGCCAATGGGCGGTGCCGGGCGGCGGCGCCCCCTTGTCAGGCTTGAGCACCTGTGTCGCGGCGACCGCGTCCAACAGGCCGCGCCGATCCAGCGCCTCCAGCGTGGGGGCGTTCAGGCCGCGCAGCCCGAATGGCAGGCGCTTCAACGGCGAACCGGCGGACTCGGCCTGTTCCAGCACCAGGACCGAGCACCCGGCCTGGGCCAGTTCGCAGGACAGGAACAAGCCAACCGGGCCGGCACCGGCAATGACGACGTCGTACAGCATGGGGATTCCTTGTGAGCGCCGGGTCGGCGCTCTGGCGGACCAAATGTTACACTCGGTGTACGTTTTCACATGTGAACCGCCCATGACCCCGCCACCAGGCCGTCGCGAACAACGCAAGGCCGAGACCCGACAAGCGATTTCGGACGTCGCCACCGAGCTGATCATCCGGCGTGGCTTCGAGGCCGTCTCCATGTCCGAGATCGCCGAAGCCGCAGGCGTCTCACGCAAGACGGTCTTCAACTACTTCGCCAGCAAGGAAGACCTGGTGTTCGACCGGGATGAGGAGGCGCGCACACTGCTTCGCGAGGGCATGATGGCGCGCAGCAGCCTGACCCCGCTGGCGGCCTTCCAGTCACTCGTGCGCGAGTTGCTGGAGGCTGGCCATCCGCTGCTGCGCATCAATGCCGGCGCTGCCGCCTTCTGGGGCACCGTGGCGGAGAGCCCGGTGCTGGTCGCGCACGCGCGACGGCTGCAGGCGCAGTTGACTGACGATCTGGCGGGATTGATGGCCCTCGCTGCCGGCCGGCCCGGACATGACGCCGAAGCGCGATTGGGCGCGGCCATGCTGCTGGCATCGATGGTGGCGGCCTATGAGAAAGGACTGGCGAGCCAGCTGCAGGGCGAGGACCCGCGCGAGGCCATGCTGCAGCTGATCGTGCGCGGTGCCACCGGGGTACTGGTGGCCCTGGCGGGCACCCCCTATACGGACCCCGGCGCGCGTCCATAGCGCATTCGGGGAATAGGCTTCGATGTATCGCAAATGCTAATCTTTCTCATTTGCAGAAACATACTCCCCTCCCAATGCCCCTCCCCACGCCCCTGCAACGCACCCTGTGCCTGGCACTGACCCTGCCCCTGGCAACCCTTGCCCATGCTGCCGAGCCCTCGGCTGCCGCACCCAAGGACCTGGACAAGGTCGAGGTCCGCGGACGTGCGCAAACCCTGTACCGGGTGGACGATGCCGCGGTCGGTACCCGCACGGATACACCGCTGGAGCTGGTCCCACAGTCGATCCAGGTCATCCCGCGCGAACTGATCGACGACCAGGCCGCGCGTCAGGTGACCGACCTCTATCGCAGCATCAGCGGTATCAGCTATTTCAGCTATGCCGGGGTGACCCTGCGCGGCTTCCGCCAGGAGAACGTGCTGTATGACGGTCTGCGTGGCGACCCGTATGCAGGATTTTCGGTGCCGCAGCTGTTCAACATCGAGCGCGTGGAAGTGCTGAAGGGGCCGGCCGGTGCGCTGTATGGCGGTGGTGATGCGGGCGGTGTCATCAACTACGTGACCCGCAAGCCGAAAGCCAGCGCCGAACGCCGCATCGAGGTCCAGCTGGGCAACAAGGACTTCCGTGCCGGATCGATCGAGGGTACCGGGCCGTTGAATGCCGCCGGCAGCGTACGCTATCGCGCCGGGCTCTATGCCGACAGTGAAAAGGGCGTGCGCTGGAACACCGACAGCGAAAGCGTGATCGGCGATGCCTCGCTGGCCTTTGACATTGGCCAGACCGGCGAACTGGTGCTGCAGTTCACCGACATCACCCAGAACCTTGGCGGCAACCGCCTGCGTGGCGTGCCGGTCAACGATGCAGGCACGTTCCTGACCGACCGCCGCTGGAACCACAACGAGGCCAGCGACTTCCTCGACATGCGCGCCAAAGTGGCGCTGGCGCAGTACCGTTTCGCGCCGAGCGACACTCTGGACCTGGACTTCGCCGCCCGCTGGTTCAGCAACAACGAACACCAGATGTACCACGAGCCGATGGGCCTGATCGATCGTGACCGCGATGGCGTGGCCGAGTGGATGACGCGCCAGCTGCGCAACCAGATACGCGACAACGAAGCATTCACTGCCAACGGCAATGCAGTCTGGCGGGTGACCACCGGCACGGTTGAGCACAAGGTGCTGTTCGGCGCCGATGTGTACCAGTTGGACGCGGATTTCACCGCACAGACCGCGAACAGCGCTGACCTTGCGCGTGGTGCCGGGCCGGTGCGCGGCATCGACCTGTTCAATCCCGTGTATGGCGCCAGTACCTGGCACGACTACAACCTGGCCGCCCTGCCCTGGCGCAGCACCTCAACCCGCAGCAGGCGCTATGGCGGTTACCTGCAGGACGAACTGGCACTGGGCACGCGCTGGCATGTGCTGGCCGGGCTGCGCTGGGATGGCTTCAAGGATGCGGATCGCATTAGTGGCAGCAGTGTGGATGGCAACGATCTCAGCTGGCGGCTGGGCAGCACGTTCACCGTACGCGAGGGCCTGAATGTCTACGCCAACGTCGCCAGTGGTTTCGTGCCGCAGAGCGCCGCCAACCAGAGCCCGGCCGCTGGCGGACCGTTCGATGCCGAGCGCAGCAAGCAGTGGGAAGTGGGCATGAAGTCGCTGCTGGCCGACCGTGTGACTTTGAACATGGCGGCCTACCGGATCGACCGAAGCAACATCGTGCAGGCCACCGGCGAGGTGATCGGTGGCGTGAACCAGCTGGCCGCGCTGGGCCTGGTGCGCAGCACCGGCATGGAGCTGGACCTTCTGGCCGATCTCACCGAGCGCTGGGTGCTGAACCTGACCTATGCCTACAACGATGCGCGGGTGAAGGACGCCGGCCCGAGTGGCATCACCAACGCCTCCGGCGACCGATTCGCCAACGCGCCGCGCAACACGCTGGGCGTGTGGACGCGTTATGACCTGCCGGCGATCAATTCCGCCATCGGCTTTGGCGCCGATCACGTCGGCGAGCGCGTCAGCCTGGATGGGCAGACGGTCAAGGCCTACACCGTATTCGACATGAGCTGGAAGACCACGTGGAGGCAATGGCAGTTCCAGGCCAACGTCAAGAACCTGTTCGACAAGGTGTACGCGGCCAGTGGCTTCATCGAACGCAACGGACATTTCCCGGGTGAGCCGCGGCGGGTGTATCTGCAGGCGGCGTACAGTTTCTGAGCCGTCGTTCCCTATCGCCAAGGGCGCGCTTGCAAGCCCGCTCTTGGCTGCACCCGGCATGATCAAATGACCCGTCCCATGGATGAGGCCTGATGCAATGACTCGGATCCGCACCCTACTGCAGCCCTCGTTGCCATGGGTGCTACTGCCCCTGCTCGCCGCCTGCCAGAACGAACAGGTCAGTGAGTTCCAGCCCGTGGACCGGCAAGCTGCACACACTTGCAGCAAGATGCCGTTGGGCCGCGGTCAGCGCCAGGCAGCAACCCGCAGCCGTCCGCTCCCACAGGCATTCGCCGGATTACCCTGGTGACACGCGCCCGTCCGGCGGCCGGTTTGAGCGCTGGCGATGCCAGATAGCAGGCCGCCCCAATTCAGGTATCCTTGCGCGCAGTCAGCCACGCCTTCATGCGACCGCTGAAGCACAGCATCGACGTTGCGGACGAAAACACGATTCACCATGGATGTTTCAACGTAATCACAGGGGAAAATGGATGAAGAAGTTCCTGTTCGCAGCGATCCTCGCTGCGTCGCTGGCGGGTTGCACCACCAATCCTCCGCTCAATTTCTCGGTTCCCAACGTCGGGGTCAGCAGCAAGAAGATCGACGGTGAGCTGAAGTCGCTGACCGTTACCCTGGCGCGCCCGGACGAGGCCAAGGGCAAGATTCCGGCGCAGGCCCAGCACGAAGTGCCGCAGATGTGGCAGAACGCACTGACCGAAGCGTTGAACAAGATGGCGGTCTTCCGTGACGACGCGCCGGTGAAGCTGAGCCTTTCGGTGAAGATCCTGGCCATCGACATTCCGAATTTCGGCGCCTCGATGACCACCAAGACGATCGCCCGGTATGAGCTGATCGATCGCGCCACCGGCAGCATCGTATACACCCAGGATGTCAGCGCCTCCGGCGAAGTACCGTTCAACTATGCCTTTGCCGGTGTCATCCGCGCTCGCGAGTCGATCAGCCGCTCGGCGCAGAACAACATCGCCCAGTTCCTGCAGGCGCTGGAGACCGTGGACATCACCAAGCCGATGTTCCCGAACAAGCAGGAAGCGCCGTGAAGCGCCTGCTGCTGGGCGCGTCAGTTGCCGCAATGCTGACGGCCTGCGCGCCCAACGTGCGAACCGACAGCTACTCCATCGGTTCGGTGGGACAGGTCAATCGGACTGTCGGCGGCACGGTCATCAGTGTTCGCCCGGTAAGTATCGACGGCAGCCAAGGTGGCGGTGCCGTCGCAGGCGCAGCTGCTGGCGGCGTCGCCGGCTCGACCATTGGCGGTAGCGATCAGGCGGCCGCCATTGGCGCCATCGGCGGCCTGGTTGTGGGCGCGATTGCCGGTGCCGCTTCCGAACGCGCACTTTCCAAGACCCAAGGTCTGGAGTACGTGGTGCAGACGGAGAACGGCAATCTGATGACGGTTGTGCAGGGTCCCGATCCGGTGTTCAGCACCGGCATGCGGGTCCTGGTGCTGTATGGATCGCCCTCGCGCATCATTGCAGATCCGCGCCAAGCGAAGACAACGCCGTAAGCCCCAACGATGCCCCTTCCGAGGGGCATCGTTGTATTGGACACCGAGGGGGAGATGGCAACTCCCCCCCTTGCCGGCATCGGTGCAAGCGGGACAGCAGCATCGAGCGGGGCCATCCAGGTGGAGGTGAAGCCGTTCCTGTTGCCCACCGCGATGGCGCTCCCTTCATCGCCATCCCTGCTGAAGACAACATGGTCACCCGGGCACATCTGCCCGGCCTTTCCGCAGCAGCCACTCCAGGAACTGGAGCCGCACCGGCAGGCTCTGAAGGCACGCCATGTTCACGCAATGTTCCTGTAATACGGTGCCGGCGCGTGCCGAACCACCCCGCCACGCCCCCTTCCTGCGCAAGCCCTGCCGATGCACATCCTGCTGATCGAAGACGAAGCCGAACTGGCCGCTACCCTGAAGTCCGCCCTGCAGCGCGAGCGCTACGTGGTGGACCTGGCCAATACCCTGGCCCTGGCCCGCGAAGCCGCCCTCTCCGGGTCGCATGATCTTGTGCTGCTGGACCGCACTCTGCCCGATGGTGACGGACTGGGACTGATTCCCGTGCTGCGAGGGCGCAACCCGGGTGTTCCGATCATCGTGCTCAGCGCGCTGGGACAGTTGCCGGACCGCATCACCGGCCTGGATGAGGGCGCCGACGACTACCTGGCCAAGCCCTTCGCACTGGAAGAGTTGTTCGCGCGGATCCGGGCGGCCGCGCGCCGGCCGAGTGGAATGCAGGTGGAGCCGATGAGCATCGGGCGGCTGCTGTTCGACCCCGCCTCGGGTGAAGCCAGCGTGGGTGGACAGCGGCTGGAACTTCCGCGCCGCGAGATCCGGGTGCTGGCCGCCCTCGCCCGCCGGCTGGGCCGCACGGTGCTGCGCGAGTCCATCGAAATGGCCGTGTATGGCTTCGATGACGGCATCCACTCCAACACGCTCGACTCGCATGTCTCACGCCTGAGGCGCAAGCTGGCTGACGCCGATGCCGGGGTGGAAATCCATGCCATCCGCGGCGTTGGCTATCTGATGCGGGAAACGAAGTAATGGTGCTTCGTCCCTCACTGAAGCGTCCGCTGATCGTCAAAACGCTGATCTACCAGCTGCTCGCGCTGCTGGTGGCATTCTTTGCCTTGCTGATGGTGCTGGTGCGTGTCGACAGCGGCGGCTACTTCACCATCCAGACCTTTGCCCCGGTGGCGGCAGAGGCCGTTCACCGCGACAGCAATGGCGAACTGTACGTGAAACGCACGCCGGAGCTGGCCGAGCTGCTGAAGATCGTCCCCGGCGCGTGGTTCATCGCCGAGGATGAAAGGGGTCACCATGTGACATTCGGCCATGTTCCACCCGCCTACGCATCGCTGATCGGTGCCCTCGACGGCATTCCCTATGGCGATCTGCGCGGACGCGGCCGCAGCGACGGCCTGGCCGTGGTTATACGCCAGCACAGCGGCCCGGCCGGCAAGTTGACCATCATGGCCCATGGCGAAACCGATTCGTTGACCTGGCAGATGGCGCTGGCCGCACACATCATCACTCTGCCGATCTTCCTGCTGCTGGGCCTGGCTACTCTCATCCTCACCCCGATCATCGTGCGTCGCGCCCTGGCCGGTGTGGAGCGCATCGCGCAGGAAGCCCGCAACATCTCCGCCAGCCGGCGCGGGATCCGCCTGACCGAGACCGCAGTACCGGTAGAGATCGCCCCCCTGGTGTCAGCGGTGAACGAAGCGCTTGACCGCCTGGACGAAGGGCACGAACGGCAGCGCCGCTTCATCGCCGCCGCCGCCCATGAGCTGCGTACGCCGATTGCGATCCTGCGGGTGAAGATCGATGCGGCCGGCGACGCCACATCGCGCAGCCTCGGCGTGGAGATCGCGCGACTGGCGACGCTGGCCGAGCAGCTTCTGGACCTGCATCGCATGGAAGCAGAGGGGCCGAAGGACTCTCTCAACCTGGCCCGCGTGGCCAAGCGGGTCGTCGCTGATCTCGCCCCCCTGTTGATCCAGTCCGACAAGACGGTTGCCGTGACGGTGGAACCAAACTTCCCGGTGCTGGGCGAGTCCGGCGCCATCGAACGGGTGCTCTCCAACCTGGTACTGAATGCCGCCGAGCATGGTGGACGCCACATCATCGTGCGCGTGCAGGGCAGTAGCCTTGAGGTGGAGGACGACGGGCCCGGCATTCCGGTCGACCAGCGCGAACGCGTGTTCGAACCCTTCCAGCGCCTGCGCCCCCGGCAGACAGGCGCCGGATTGGGTTTGAACCTGGTGCGGCAGGTGATAGACCGCCACGGCGGCCACGTCACGATACTGGATGCTCCCGGTGGTGGCGCCCTGATCCGCGTCGAGTTTCCCCAGCATCCAGGCGTCACCGGCGCGTCGACGCAGGAGCACTAAGCGCATCTCCTCTTCGTGGATGACTACCGGCTGTCCGCGCGCCGCGACCGCGGTTGAGGCGCAAGGTTGCGGCAATGTTCGCTGCCCAGCATGCAGATGAGTGGCACCCCTGCAGGTGCTGCGTCCGGATCTGACAGGAAGCCTGCATGTGACACAGGGAGCTTCTCCACCGCCCTCTTCCACACCTACCCCGCCTCCCCGGAGTGCGTCCAGCCTGACCGCCGCAGCATGGAACTGCCGCGCGCATGCGGGCCGCGGGCGTGGGCCGGCACACTGGCCGCACTGGCTGCGGATGATTCCCGAACGCGAACGAGCGGACGTCCTGATCCGCCTGTTCTCTGCGCTGTTCCTGCTGGTCCCAGGCATTGCGCTGGTGGCTTCAGCGTATCGACACGCGCACTCAACGGTCACCGCCGTGGTGCTGTTCGTCGTCGTGCATGCCGCGCTGCACATGCTGGCAGTGTGGCGGGGGGCTGCATTGCGCCCCGTTCCGCGGTGCCTGCGGACCCTGCATGTATATGCGGCCGCCGTGATGATTGCGACCACATTGCTGATCATCGCGATCAGTGCAGCTGCCGCGACACTGTCCGTTTCTGCATGTGCCGTGCTGCTGGCCGGCGCGATGTGCGAGCTTTCGAGCCTGCACACGGCGGCACAGCACCTGCGCCACATGCTGCTGGCGCTCGGCAGCATGCTCCAGTTCATCGCAATGGCGCTGCTCACGCCCGGCGTTGCCTACTGAAACACCTGCACCACCGCAAGGTTCACGCAATCCAGCGCACAGAGACTCGAAGGACATCCACGCCTGCCCTGCCGGCGTGCAATCCCATCTGTCGCGAGGACCCACGATGCCCTGTCTTTTCTGGATGCTGTGCCGATGAGCGCCGCACCGAGCCACCGCCGCCGCGTGCTGATCATTGCTGCCGCAGTCCTCTGCACAACGATGGCGCTCCTCGCGTGGCTCTGGCCCACACCAGCACCGCAACTGCAGGTGGCATCGGTCACCCGCGGCAACATTGAGCAGGTCGTGGAAGCCACCGGAACGCTGAAGCCCTCGCGGCTGGTAAGCGTGGGCGCGCAGGTCTCCGGCCGCATCGAGACTCTGTACGTGAAGTTGGGCGACAAGGTGAAGGCTGGCGATCCGATTGCCGATATCGATTCGCGCACCCAGCGCAACGCGTTGCTGAGTGCAGAGGCGGCACAGCGCACCGCGCGCGCGAACCGCGACGCGCTGGCCACCGACCTGCGCCAGTACCAGCTGACCCTTCAACGCCAACAGGCGCTGGTTTCGAGGCAACTGGTCGCACGCGCGGACTACGATGCGGCCAAGGCCAAGGTCGATACCACCCGTGAGCAGATCGCCGCACTCGATGGCGAGGTGGTGCAGCGGCAGACCGATGTTGATGTGGCACAGACCAACCTGGGCTACACCCGCATCACTGCGCCCACCGATGGCACCGTGCTGGCCGTGGTCGCTCGACAGGGACAGACGGTCAATGCGGTGCAGAGCGCACCGACCATCGTGATGCTCGGCAACCAGGACGTGATGACCGTCTACGCCGAGATCTCCGAGGCCGACGTGGTCCACACCGCACTGGGACAAGAAGCGTTCTTCACCATCCTCGGCGACAGCGACCGGCGCTACAGCAGCAGGTTGCGCGACATCGCACCGGCACCCGAGTCGATCACCAACGAGGATACCTCCAGCTTCGCACCCGCAGGCACTTCGGCAGGCGCCAACCGCACGGCCATGTACTACAACGGCCAGTTCGACGTGGACAACGCCGATGGCCGCCTGCGCAGCTACATGACCGCGCAGGTGCGCATCGTGCTGGGGCGTGCGAAGGACGTGATGATGATTCCCTCAGCCGCACTGGGCGCGCGTGCCGCCGATGGCAGCTACAGCGTGCAGGTCCGCGGCGCGGATGGCCAGCCTGCCCCGCGGCGCATCACCACCGGGCTGGACGACCAGATCAACGTTGAAGTGCGCAGTGGCCTGCAGCAGGGCGAGCAGGTGGTACTGGCCCAGACCGCCGATGCCGCCGCAGCAGCCGCACAACCATGACGGGCGCAGAGAAGGATGCACCACTGCTGCGTGTGCGCGGCATCCGCCGCGAATTTGCAGCCGGCGAACAGACCCTGGTCGTACTCGATGGCATCGATCTGGATATCCGTGCCGGTGAGCTGGTGGCCATCGTCGGCCAGTCCGGTTCGGGCAAGTCAACCCTGATGAACATTCTGGGCTGCCTGGATCGGCCCTCGGCCGGCGCGTATCAGATCGCCGGTCGCGAAACCGCACAGATGTCGCCCGATGAACTCGCCGAACTGCGCCGCGAGCACTTCGGCTTCATCTTCCAGCGCTACCACCTGCTGACCGATCTGACCGCACTGGGCAATGTGGAAGTGCCGGCAATCTATGCGGGAATGCCTGCCACCATGCGCCATGCCCGGGCGGGTGAGCTGTTGGCGCGGCTGGGCCTGGGCGAACGCATGCAACACCTGCCCGGCGAGCTGTCCGGCGGGCAGCAGCAACGCGTGTCGATCGCGCGCGCGCTGATGAACGGCGGGGCGGTGATCTTCGCAGATGAGCCCACCGGCGCATTGGACACCCAGTCCGGCAAGGAGGTGATGAAGATCCTGGGCGAACTACACGCCGAAGGCCATACGGTGGTGCTGGTCACCCATGACATGGCCGTGGCCGAGCATGCACAGCGCATCATCGAGATCCGCGATGGGCGTATCGTCGATGATCGCCCTACCGCTGCCGCGACAGCGGCCTCTGGCGTCACCGCAGCCACCCTGCAGGCGCGCAGCGAAGGCACCGGCTGGCAGGCTCTGCGCGACCGCTTCAGCGAAGCCTTCCGCATGGCCCTGCGCGCGATGAACGCGCACCGCATGCGCACCTTCCTGACCATGCTCGGCATCATCATCGGCATTGCCTCGGTGGTGTCGGTGGTAGCCCTGGGCACGGGCGCACGTCAGGCCATCCTGTCCAACATCGCTTCGCTGGGCACCACCACCATCGAGGTCTATCCGGGCTCCGGCTTTGGCGATGTGCACGCCGCACAGGTCGAGACCCTGACGCCCGGCGACAGCACCGCGCTGGCCGGGCAACCGTTCGTGGACAGCGCCACACCCGGCGTCGCCAGCAGCGGCACCGCGCAACGTGGCAACCGCTCGGCCAACGTGCAGATGCAGGGCGTGAGTGAGCAGTACTTCCGCGTGCACGGCCTGAAGCTGGGGCAAGGCCGCTTCTTTGGCCAGTCCGCCGTCGCCGGTTACCAGCAGGTGGTGGTGATCGACGCCAACACGCGCGCACGGTTCTTCGCCGCACAGGAAGACCCGATCGGCCAGACCCTGTTGCTTGGCAATGTCCCGGTGCGGGTGGTGGGCGTGGTGAAGAAGGAAGCCGGCGCCGTCGGCGATGCCTCGTTGCTGCAGGTCTGGGTGCCCTACACCACTGCCATGGCGCGCATGTTGGGGCAGAGCCATGTATCCAGCATCACCGTGCGCGTGTCCGACACCGTGGGCATGCAGGCCGCGGAAGCCTCCATCCGCCGGCTGCTGGAGCGCCGCCACGGGCGGCAGGACTTCTACATGAGCAACAACGCGCAGATCCGCACTTCAATCGAGCAGACCACCCGCATCCTCACGCTGATGATCAGCTCCATTGCCGCCATCGCGTTGGTGGTGGGCGGCATCGGGGTGATGAACATCATGCTGGTGTCGGTAACCGAGCGTACGCGTGAGATCGGCGTGCGCATGGCGGTGGGCGCGCGCCGCAGCGACATCCTGCAGCAGTTCCTGATCGAATCGGTCCTGGTCTGCCTGCTTGGTGGCGTGTTGGGAATCTGCGTGGCGCTTGCGCTGGGGGCAGTGCTGGCACTGGCCGACATCGGCTTTTCGCTGGTGTTCTCGACGACCTCGATTCTGGCAGCGTTCGCCTGCAGCAGCCTGATCGGCATTGGTTTCGGCTTCCTGCCAGCACGCCGTGCGGCTCAGCTGGACCCGGTGGAGGCGCTGGTGCGCTGAACGACGGCGTCCAGCGGAGAAGACTACAGGTTCGCGCAATGTCCGCGCGCTGTACTGGCACGAACAACACAGCCGCAAAGGAGCGGAGCGATGTTTCAGAAGACAGGACGTACAGCATTGCTGCTGGGTGCCGCACTGCAGCTGCTGGTACTGCTGCCCTATGCGGGCCAGGCGCACGCACAGAACCGGGATGGCTACCGCTCTGGCTGGGACCGAGGCTACCAGGACCGCCAGCGCGATGACTGGGAGCGCCGCGAGCGCGAGCGCGACCGGCGCGACGATGCCAAGGCCAAGCGCGTAGTAGTGGGCGTGGTGGGCGCGGCGGTGGTGGCCGGCGTGATCGCCGCCGCGGCCAAGCGCGAGCGTGAGATCCGCAAGCGCGCCGACTACTGCATGAACCGCTACGGCAACTACGACCGCCGCAGCGACACCTACCGAGGTTCGGATGGCTACAGCTATCCCTGCCGCTGACCTGCTCTGCATTCCGAAGGAACCGACCGCATGAACAAGACGCTACTCATCATCGCCCTGTGTACCGCACCGCTGATCGGCCACGCCGCCAGCAGCGACCCGAAGCTGGCCTATATCGACTCCAGCTTCGCCGTCATGGACAGCAACAGCGATGGTCACATCGACAAGTCCGAGTACGAGAGGTACCAGCAGGCACGCTTCAGCAGGCAGGCCGACTCCATCGACGCCGCGTTCAAGGAAATGGATGCCGACAAAGACGGAAAGATCAGCAGGAAGGAGGCCGCGGTGGTGCCGGAAATCGCGAAGTATTTCGCGGCGCTGGATACTGATGGCGATGGCTATCTGTCGCTGAAGGAAATGCAGCAAGCCATGGTGGCCGCGCAGACAGCAGACGCCCCGGCGAAGTAGCGTCCCGGTACCGGATGCGACGTCACATCGCTGTGGTAGGTGCCCACCTTGGTGGGCACGGTTCCATCACCACGCGCGAAGGCCAGAACGCCCAGCAAGGTGGGCATCTACCAGCTAGCGTGCGGCGCTCAGCGCACCTTGTACAACACTGCTGCACCTGGTCGTGGCTCAAACGAAGGAAACGTCTGCTGGGTAAGCACGGTGCCCTTCGCATCCCACACCAGCGTCTCCACCGGAACTCACCCTTACGCGTCATCCGGTCGATCTTCGCCACGACCACCGTCGCGGCAGCCGACACTTCCGGGTTCCAGCCAAACACGCCCAGGGGGCCGTGGAACACGGCGGGTGCAGAGCATCGAGGCGGCGGTCCGGGCACACGAGGCGGAGCTGCGGCAAGCCGGGACCCTAGCCCATGCGCATGGCCGCGGTGTCACGTGCCTGCACATCGATCTCCTGTTGCTGGCGCTGCGCGTGTGTCTGTTCACGATCCGCACCGACTGTCCGCATGGCCTGCAGTGACTGCTCGACCGGCGTCTGCACCGCCCTGTCCGTGGGCATGGATACCCGGAGATGCGCCGGATCATTCAACTCACCCCGCACCACAAACACGTTGCGGCCGGCCGGCTGATCGGCGGTCTGCGCGCTCAGCAGCACATGGTCGGCACGTTTGAGCTGGTTGTGGCGCGCCAATGCCATCACGCTCGCCACAAGGCGCTCGCTGTTCTCATCGTGGGTCCGTCCCGCGCCGGCATCGATCGCGGCCACGCCTTCGCGCACCTGCTGCATCAATGCGTACTCACGGTGGCCAGGACCAATGTCGGCCAGACGGGTCGGTGCCTGCGAGGGATCCGGCACTTCGTCCACGGCTGCGGTAAGCGGGCTGCGGGTAATGGTCCGGTACGGGTCGTCCGGGTGGAACTGGGTACGTTTTTCCTGCCGTTCCAGACGAACCTCGCGCGCGTCGTTGAGTTCGGCGATACGGGCCGGATCGGTGATCTCGCGCATCGACATGTGGCCGCCGCCCGCACTGATACTGGCCCACTTCCTGTCCGCTTCGAAGTACATCGCGTAGTAGCTGTTGCCACCGATGACATTCGGATCGACCGCCGAGCGGCCCTCCAGCGCCTGGGTGGCTTCCAGCACGCTCAACCGGGTCAGGTACTGGCCACCTTTCGTCCATCCCATCTGGCTGACGGCATCGACGCTGGTGTTGCCTACGCGTGGACCGCCCGCGTAGTCGTTGTTGAGCATGTTGGTCCAGATCTGTTCCAGCTTCGCGGGGCCGCTCTTCTGTTCAGCCGCCTGCAGCAACACGCGCGGCGTCCAGCAGTTGGGATCAAGTTCATGCCGTTCAAATGCCCGGTCGTGAGCCAGCATCACATCCTTGCCGGGAAGATTCAGTGCCAGGTCTGGACGGCGCTCGTTCATCCACTGCTGCCGCAACTCAAGATCTCTTTCGAGCAGGGTCTGCCCAAAGGACTCCCATTGCCGCTCCGTCAACTGTGCATTTGAAAACCGGGACCCCTCGTCCTGCTGGGTCTTCGCGTAGCGTTGTGCATACGCGTTCGCGACGCGTCCCGGCAGGCTGTCATTGCGTACAACACCCAGTGCCAGTGTCCCGTATCCATCGGCTCCCGGCAGTTGCGACAGGTAGTTCCAGTAAAGCTCGCGGTTGCCGTCTCTGGCATAGCTGCCAAGGACGCTCAGATCCCGTTCGGTCAATCCACTCATACCCTGCCCTTCTCTTCCTTGAATCACTGATCACTTGGACCGGGTGCGCGCGATGACGTCCCTGACGGCCTCTTCCATGCGCTTCCAGTCCTTCAGAAACGCTCTCTTGTAGTCCAGGCTGACGGACAGCTTGTTGTCGATGTCCACGAAGTAATGAACGCAGCCCGCTGCCACTTCCCCAGGCTCACTGATCACCTCGCGCCCCTCCAGCCGCACGCCGTCGCGTCGGAATTCCTCGCCGTCACATTTGATGAACGAGCTGATCCGGCCGTCGCCCTGACGTGCGATATACCAGTCTCTTTCGTAGGCGGGATTGCGCACAGGCGGCTTTCCGTACCGCGCCTCATACTTCTTCGCGTACACCACCATCTTCGCCTCATCGATTGCATAGGGCGTCAGGCCCAAGGTCTCCGGCTGTGCAACGCGTTGATCGAGACGGTCCCTGGGATCCTCCCTTTCCACAGAGCCCTCCTCCGTGATGGCTTCATTTGACGACAGCCTTGAAAGCAGTGTTTCAACGGGGACGCGATCGACGTAGTTGATCCGAATGGGAATCTCCTTCCGGAAATCATTCGTACGCGGATTCGCCCGGGCGCCCGGCGGCGTCGGCGTCATGTCCGGCCACTCGATGACCAGCGTCACGCCCTCGCCCGGCCACGGTGCGATCTGGCTGTCCAGGTAGTTGGCCGGGATGCGGAAAATGTTCGGCCCCAGCTTCACGTCCACGGGGGCATCGGTATAGGTGTGACCGTTGATCGTGCGACCCGTCTGCGTTGCGCCGGACATGGCGGGATTCCTTTCGAGTTCGGTGGACGGTGGCCGCGCACACGCGCTGGCACTCACTGCGATGGCAAGTGCAAGCGTCAGGCAACGGCTGGGGGACATCACGTGCATGGGCATTCCGTTGCAGGGTTCCGGCGCCACTATAGGGAACCGGGCGTCAACGGAACAGGAACCGCATCGCAACCCTTCATGGAACCAGGCGGCGCTCATGCGCTGCCTGCGGTGCTGCGGTTATTGCTTCGGCGCTCCACTCTAGGTCTCAGCCGTCGCTGTCCGTGCTCCCATGGCCGCGATAGGTTTCACCCCACTCGCGCATCGCCAGCAGCACCGGCACCAGCGTGCGGCCGAACTCGGAAAGCTCGTACTCCACCTTCGGCGGCACTTCCGGGTACACGTGGCGGATCACCACGCCATCGGCTTCCAGTTCACGCAGCTGGCTGGTGAGCATGGACTGGGTGGCATTGGGCACCCGCCGCGACAGTTCCATGAAACGCCGCTTGCCCGTCACCAGATGAAAGAGGATGACGGGCTTCCACACGCCCCCTATCACCGACAGCGTGACCTCCACGGCGCACCCGCTCTTGCCGTCCCAACGCTTGCTGCGCATGAATACTCCGGAAAACCATAGTACCTACGGAAAATCATCGTTCTTGTTGCGATAACGGTGCGAGCCTAGCATGGGCGCATCCACTGAACGTGAGCCCCCACCATGAGTTTCAAGGCACTGCTGACCCGCAAAACGAACGACGGCGTATCCACGGAACTGGTCGATTTCGATGATGCCAACCTGATGGACGGCGACGTGCTGGTGCAGGTCGAGTACTCCACACTCAACTACAAGGATGCGCTTGCCCTCACCGGCAAGAGTCCGGTCATCCGTAAGTTCCCGCTCATTCCCGGCATCGATCTGGCAGGCGTGGTGCTGGAATCCAGCACGCCCGACTTCAAGCCAGGCGACCGCGTTGTACTCAATGGCTGGGACCTGAGCATGGGCCACCATGGCGGCCTGGCACAGCGCGCCCGCGTGCGAGGCGAATGGCTCAACAGGATTCCCGGCAGCCTGACCACCCGCGATGCCATGGCCATCGGTACCGCCGGCTACACCGCCATGCTGTGCGTGCTGGCCCTGGAACATGCCGGTGTGACGCCCGACAACGGCGATGTGCTGGTGACCGGCGCCAACGGTGGCGTCGGTTCGATCGCGGTGGCAATCCTTTCAAAGCTGGGCTATCGCGTGGTGGCCGCTACCGGGCGCCTCGAACACGCCGAGTACCTGCACAGCCTGGGCGCGGCCGAGATCATCGATCGCGCACAGCTTTCAGAGCCGCGCGACCGGCCGGTGAGCGCCGAGCGCTGGGCCGGCGTGGTGGATGTGGCGGGTGGCCCTACCCTTGTCAACGCGATTGCCGAGACGAAATACCGCGGTGCCGTCGCTGCCTGTGGTCTGGCGCAGAGCGATGCACTGCACGGCTCGGTGCTGCCCTTCATCCTCCGCAATGTGACCCTTGCCGGCGTGGATTCGGTGAATGCGCCGCAGGACGTTCGCCAACGTGCGTGGGACCGGCTTGCCACCGACCTGGATGCGCAGAAGCTGGAAAGCACGGTGCAGTTGATCGGGCTTGCCGGCGTGCTGGACGTCTACGACCAGATCATTCCGGGCAAGGTGCGTGGGCGGATTGTTGTGGATGTGAATGCGTGACGACAGGCAGTCCCGCGGTGGCACGCTGGCGCCGCGGGGCCGATGCCGTGCTGTGCGTCAATGCAGCGCTATTCTGAAACTTCAATCGGCAGCTTGCATTCGCTGCGGAACTTCCCCGCTTTCCGGTCCAGTTCAGCACGTAGCTTCGGAATCTTCGCCAGCTTGCTGCGCATCGTCGCGATGGGCAGCACGCCCTTGGCGTAACTTTCCGTCACACCCAGAGCGTTAGGCGCACCGCGGATGTGCCACACCAGTTTTTCCAGGCCCGTACCGTAAGCCAGCAGCGTATCCAAAGACAGAAAAGCCCTTCCGCCGAGGTTTCCGTTTCGGAGGCGATTCCAGTCCATATTGCCTG
This sequence comes from Stenotrophomonas veracruzanensis, assembly GCF_032911525.1. Classification (NCBI taxonomy): domain Bacteria; kingdom Pseudomonadati; phylum Pseudomonadota; class Gammaproteobacteria; order Lysobacterales; family Lysobacteraceae; genus Stenotrophomonas; species Stenotrophomonas veracruzanensis. The sequence goes on along the minus strand of NZ_JAWJTI010000005.1, from coordinate 113,216 downwards.
TCAGGCTAGTGGAGTAGACCGAAAACTGCTTGTTCGGATCTTCCGACCGATACAGGTGTATCCAGGTGTGTCCGGGATCCTTCGGCTCCTGGCCGATTTCCTTGGCGTCAAAACGGAAACCCATGACCACTACGACCTCAGCCTCTGGAACAGCCTTCTGGCGCGTCGCGTCTTGTGGCCAGTAGTAATTCAGGGTCCAGCTGCTGGCCATGCCAGTGCCGAATGGCGTGCTGTTTGACGTCCATTCGTAGGTGTCGCGCGATGCCGTGGCACCCGTTGCTGCGTCCACCTCCCGGGACACACTCCATGTTCCGTCCGCTTCCTCAGTCCAGAAGCCACAGAACAGTGATGGGGTGGACGATTGCGCCGCCGCAGGCAGTGCTGCCAAAGACAGTACAACAGCCAGAAGGCAGTTGCGGCCAGATGTAGAGAACATTCCTGCAGGCATTGGATTCCTTCCCGGGGCGCCATCCACGGAGTAGTCGGAGCCATCCGCTACGGCATGGCGACAGCCTAACCCACTCCGACCACACGGCAACAGTCACGCGCCTGATCAAGCCCCCTTATCATGGGGCTGTAAGGGCACTTTACGCCCAGTGACGTACGCAAGGCAGTATCTGGATGTCTATGGAATGGCGCCCCTCGGGCTGGGGCCAGCGTGTGACCCGCTCGCCGGACTGGCGGCTGCGGCTGGATGGCGAGCATGTCGAGCTTCTGATTGAAGGCCGGCAGTACCGCCAACACATCGATGATGACCAGCGTGTGCGGATTCTTCCGGGCGTGTTCTGGGCCAGGGTTGCGCTGCAGAGCGAGGACGGCGAAACGCTGTCCGTGGACGGCCTGCCCAACGGCCAAGCTTCCCGCCTCGCGGCTGCTGTCCAGCAGGTGCTCTTCGCGCGCACCACACGCGGGCGCAAGGCGCTTTTCGAGGACATCCTGGAGCAGATCCAATCGTGGCTGGCCGAGGCCGACGCCCTCACTGACCGGGGCACCGCCGGCCGCCGCTGGATCACCCACGAACAGCAGCACATCCTGCTGGCCGGGCGCCCCACCCTGCCCTTGTCGCCCGCCGAGCTGGAACGGCTGTTCCTTGATGAGGATGTGCACGACGACCTGCACTCCCATAGCCATCGTGCCGCATTGGATGCCCTGCACGACTGGCAGCTGGATTGGCCCGCCGTATGGGGGGACGCCAATGCGACCATGGCGACGCGGGAGCTGGTGCTGGCCAAGGACTTCCTGGACCGGGTCGAGAGCAAGCCGCTGACCGAGGAACAGTCCCGCGCCGTCATCTGCTTCGACAACCGGGTCCAGGTCGTGGCCGCGGCCGGTTCCGGCAAGACCTCCACTATGGTCGCCAAGGCCGCTTATGCCATTGATCGGGGCTTTGTCGAACCCGAACGCATCGTGATGCTCGCCTTCAACAAGGACGCTGCCAAGGAGCTGGAGGAGCGCGCGCAGCGATCCTTCGATCGGCTCGGCATGGGCGACACCGTGGTTGAGTCGCGGACCTTCCACGCCCTGAGCCTGGCCATCATCGCCAAAGCCACGGGGCGCAAGCCCGATATCCCGGAATGGACCACTGACGCCACACTGGGCTTCAACAAGCTGGCCGAACTGGTGGACGACCTGAAGGACCGCTCGACCCACTTCCGCACCCAATGGGACATGTTCCGCCTGGTGTTCGGGCGCGACCTGCCGCCACTCGGTGCGGAAATGGAGGCCGACGGCTACGACCGCGATGGCACGCCCTACATCCGCGCCCTGCAGGGTGAGCGGGTGAAGAGCCTGGAAGAGTGCGTCATCGCTGACTGGCTGTTCTACAACGGCGTGGCGTACGACTACGAGCGGCGCTACGAATTCGATACGGCCACCGACACCCATCGCCAGTATCGCCCCGACTTCTATTACCCGGACGCCGGGCTGTATCACGAACACTTTGCGCTGGATGCCGATGGCCAGCCACCGGCGCACTTCGCCCATTACGCCGAAGGTATGCACTGGAAGCGCCAGCAGCACGCGGCACGCGGCACCGCCCTTGTCGAGACCACCTCGTTCGGTCTTCGCAGTGGACATGCCCTGCAGGATCTTGCGGAGAGGCTTGACGGGTCCGGTGTCGAACTCGACCCCAACCCCGACCGCGAGCTACCCGAGCAGGGCGCAAAGCCCATGCCGGACGCAGACCTGATCGGGCTGATGCGCACATTCATTGCCCACGCAAAGAGCAACTGCCTGACGCTGGATGACATGGCCGAGCGCCTGCGGCAGATGCCCGAAGATCAGTTCAAGGAACGGCATCGGCGCTTCCTGGAGATTGCCAGCCCTGTTTTCCAGGCTTGGGACAACGCACTGACTGACGAGCACGGCATCGATTTCGAAGACATGCTCAACATGGCGGCCGGACTGCTGGAACAGGGCCGCTATGAATCGCCCTACGAACTGGTGATGGCCGACGAGTTCCAGGACGCCTCGCGTGCCCGCGCCCGGCTCTGCCGCGCCTTGGTCAGTAAACCAGGGCGCTACCTGTTTGCGGTGGGCGATGACTGGCAGTCGATCAATCGCTTCGCCGGCGCCGACGTTTCAGTGATGACCGGATTCCGCGAATGGATGGGGCAAGGCCAGGTGCTGAAACTGGAGCAGACATTCCGCTGCCCGCAGGCACTCTGCGATGCGTCCAGCCGCTTCATCAGCCGGAATCCAGCGCAGATTGCCAAGACGGTTCGGTCTGCTGCACCGGCGATGGGCCCGGTGCTGCAGGCGTTCCAGATGCACCGGCGTGAGGAGGTGCAGGATGGCGTTCGCCAATACCTCGCCACATTGCATCAGCAGCTGCTGTCCGGTGCCGTTCCACAGGGCCGCAACGGGCGCGTGACGGTCTTTGTTCTGGGGCGTTACCGCGCGGATCGGGGTGCAGTGCCTTCGGATTGGAAGACGGCCTTCGGCAGCATGATGGACGTCGAGTTCCTCACGGTCCATCGGTCGAAGGGACGCGAGGCGGACTACGTTGTTCTGCCGGGCATGGTCAACCGCAGCTTTCCGAGCCTGCGCGCGGATGACCCGGTGCTTTCGCTGGCAATGCCGGACGGCGATACCTATCCGCTGAGCGAAGAACGGCGGTTGTTCTATGTCGCGCTGACGCGTGCGCGACGCTCGGTTGCGATGTTCACCCTGCAGGGCAAGCACTCGCCATTCCTGGATGAGCTGGTGGAGGAAGGTGTTGTGGAGGTGACCGGGATTTCAGGCGCGCCGATCCACGAAGAGCGCTGCCCGGTGTGCAAGGTGGGCGTGTTCGTGGACCGCAATGGGCCGCATGGGGCCTTCCGGTCGTGCTCCAGTTACCCGTCGTGCCATAACAAGCCGAAGGGTGGGCGTCGCGGGTAGCCGGGTCGGCGGCAGGCGGGTGTTGGGGTGCCGGTTGGATCGAAGCGCTATCGACGATCTTGGCAACGGCGCCACGCAGATGAAAGTCAGGATAGAACTTGGCCGCGCATCTGGGTTCGGCATAACGCTTGCCCTGCTCTTCAGCGGAACCCGGCTGCTAGACTTCGCACACTTTTGGATGGAACTCCCCATGGAACGGTGGTATCTGGCAACACTGCTAGCCTTGATCCTGCACCAGATCGACGCCGCCTTCTGGCATGAATGGGACATGTTCAGTGTCCCGGGCGGGATCCAAGGGTTCCTGGTCTTCAACCTGGCCGCTGTGGGCGCCCTGCTGCGCGGGTATCGCCAGGTCGCGCTGGCCAAGCCGTCCGCGCGAGCGTATGCCCGCCTATGCGGGTTAGTGGGTGCCGGCACTGCGGCAATCCACGTCGCATTTGCAATTGCTGGGCGTGAGGAATTCCATCTCCCTCTGTCCATCGCAGTCCTAGCAGCATGTCTCATCGCCGGCGCCGGCCTGCTGCTTAGCAGCCGGAAGCCGGCCACTGGTCAGTAGCCACGGCGGAGCTGGGCCTGCGCCGCCCCGACCCACGCCTTCATGGGATCCTTTGCCTTGGGCTTGGTCTCCCTCGGCGGTCGGCGCGGTTCCAGCGCCGCCTTGATCCGCTCGACCTCCTTCGCTCCGGCCTCGGCCAAGCGCCGAGCCTGTTGCTGCTGCTCGCGGGTCGGTGGCAGACCGGGCGGCGGCGGCGGCTGGATCGGGGTGCTGTCGGTCAGCCGGGCAACGGCCTCACGCAGAGGCAGCTCGGGATACAGCCTGGCGGCGCACCAGCGCCCGGCGTGACGCTTCGCCTGCCGGACGTTGGCAGCGCGCGCTTCCTTGGTGTGCCACATCTTCTGGCCTTCCATCCATAGCCGGATCCCAGGACCGCCATCAGGCGTGACGCTGGCCGTCTCGCGGCGTTGTGCTAGAGCGCCCAGCGCTCACCCGTCTGGACCCAGCCAGAGGAGGGAATCGGGGCGGTTCGGAAGCCTTGGTAGCCCTTCGAGGGAAGCATGGCCGGAAGGATACAGTTGGCCGCCTCAATCGCTGCGATTCGCTCAATAGTCGGCCTTAACTGCTCAGCCCCCCCCAAAAAATGCCCTTCCCAGCGGCCCTGTCGGCAATTCCCTACAGAGTCGTGAGCAATTTTCCTATTGCTAGCATCCAAGTCGGTTGAGACCTTCCGGTTGCCCTCCGGGCATTCATCAACTTGACAATGGAGTGATCATGAAGATCCAAAGTGTCTTGCTTGGTTTGGTCGTTGCTGCCGCTGGAGCGGCCGGTGCTGTAGGCGTAGTTCCCGCAGCTAACGCTGCCTCTTTCCACACGTCGTGCGTGCCTGCCGGCGGCGGCATGGCCCGATGCACGCAGACGTTCTGCCACGAGGGAACCTGCTGGGTGACCGACACCTGGACACAACCGATGCGTGAAGTCATCGAGTTCCAGTGACGTTCAGGCGCAGCTGCATTTGCCGCTGCGCTCTTCAACGAAGTGCTGCATCCAGCCCTACGACAATGCCACAGGGCTCAATTTGCCGACATGGAGGTTCCAGAGCGAGGACGATGTGCTGAACACGCGCGAGTGAACCTTCCATGCAGCCTAGTCGATGCGTGCAATTTCTACATATGGAGGTGTATCAGTGAAAGCAGTGAATTTGTTTCTACTGGCTTTGTCGCTCACAGCCATCAGCACCAGCGCAAGCGCTGCTCGCTACAAGGCGAGCAACTACATCTACTTTGACGCCAACGGCTCACCAATAGGGCAGACCGCCACATACTGCAATGGTGTGCAATGGTCGGGAGGCGACACGACGTCTTCCATTTTCCTAAAGATCACTACGGGATGCGGAGCCACCGAATTCTGCCCGCCTGAAGACGATCAGTGTCACGTAGGCGTAGACAACACTCTATCCATCATCCTGGCAGGCAACCCGCCCTTCACACGACAAGAAGCATGCACCCTCATCGGCTCCTTCCCGTGTCAATCGATGGCGCCAGAACTCCTATGGAACTACGGATGGACGCCCGTAAGAACCAAGTAACAGATTGACTGATGTGCGCTGCGGTCTACCCAAGGACCGCAGTGCACAGCTCGACCTTGATAGGCCAATGCACTCAGATGCTGCCAAGGTCCTTCACCACCGCCTGCCCCTGCTGAAGCAACCCGATCAGCAGGCGGCCACCTGCGAATTGCCGGCCCATCTTCTCGTTGAGGTAGTTCGCCTGAAGCCTCGCCGCAGCCAAGACGTCCTGCGACGCAAAACTGTCCGGGCGGCCTCTCAGTGGTTCACTTGGCGCAGCCAGCCCCCCCGGCTAGCGGTTGCACAATCGCGGGAACAGCACTGTCGCTCTTGGCGTAGGCCGTTGCCTCCATCCGCCCACGTTCCGGCGGCCAGCCGCCAAGCACAAGTTCTGTGCCCAAGCTCTGCTTCGGAAGGCCCGCGTCGACCGCAGCACGCTCATAGCTCGGCCATACCTTCTCGATCACAAGCCCCAGCTCCTTTGTCAGCTGCTCGAAGTCTGCCCGGAAGCTTGCCTGGAGGGCGAGCTCGTAGATGCGGAGAAAGAACTGAGTGGACCCGCGTGCCGCCAACACCCCGCTGTACTGCGGGATCAGCAGCATCTTTGCGCCGGACGAATGCGCTCCGGTGCGGGCGTCCTCCGCGAGAGTATCGACCGCGACCAGGAGCTGAGGGCGTAACAGAACGTTGAGGATGCTCATACCGGACTCGCCCATGGGCGCGGCTGAAAAACTGGAAGAGCTCCTATCGCTCGATCGAGTGCGCCAGATGACCGGCATTGGCACCACCTTCATCTACGGAGAGACCAAGGCTGGCCGCTTCCCGCGCTCTATCCGCATCGGTCGCCGCGCACTCTGGACGCAATCTGAGGTGCAAGGCTGGGTTCGGCAGCAAATCGCGCAGAATCGACCTTTGCAGGTGGATGGGTAGGCGGGCGGTTAGCAAAGGCTATAGAAACGAAAAAGCCCCTATTTCTAGGAGCTTTTTGCAAAGACTGGCGGAGAGAGTGGGATTCGAACCCACGGAAGGTTTAACCCTTCGCCGGTTTTCAAGACCGGTGCCTTAAACCGCTCGGCCATCTCTCCAATCGGGTCCCGGTCGCCCGGGCAGCGGCGTATTCTCGCACGTGAAGCGCATTTGCCCAAGACCACCCTTGCCCCCACCCTTCGCATCCGGCACGGTGGGGCCTTCACCGCAATCGGAACCCCCATGGCCCACCTCGACCTGGCCAACCTGCGCACCAGCCTGCTGGACGACACCCAGCTGGCCGCAGTGGCCCTGCACCGCACCTTCGCCGGCCACCTGCCGGTCAGCAGCGGGCAGCTGGTGGTCTGCGATCCGCTGGTCCAGGCCGAGGCGCCGGCGCTGGCCGACTACACCGCTCCGCTGGGTCGGCATCCGGTCGAGATCATCATGCACAGCGGCCGCCCGGCGCTAGCCGTGGTCTGGTTCAAGCCCCGCGAAGCCCTCACTGCGACCGCCCTGCACTGGCAGATGGCGCGCTGGACCGCGCAGGACCTGACCGGACTGGATGAGGACAGCTTCATCGGCTACCCGGTCGACGCCGGCATCGGCTGCTTCATGGATACCGACACCCAGCATGCACTGCTGGCCCTGATCGAACAGGCCGATGGCGACGAAGGCAGCGAGTGGTCGGATGCGCTGATCGACCATGACGGCCTGGATGAGGGCGCCGAATACCGCCCTTGGGGCGAGGACTCACCGCATGGCCTGGTCGTATTCACCAGCGGCTGGGGCGACGGCGTCTATCCGAGCTACTGGGCGCTGGATACCTCCGGCATTCCGGTCGCTCTGGTCACCGATTTCCTGTGCATCCAGGGCGGTGATGGGCGCGACGAGCGCGAGATCGCCGACCAGGCCTATCGCGACAGTCTTCCGCCCGAAGAAGCCGAAGCGTTGGCACGGCTGGTAGCGGCCGTGGAACGCGATGATGCGGAGGCGCTGCACACCCTGCTGAAGGATGCGCCGCAGCGCGCCAACCAGATCGAACCTGGCTGTGGCGGCACCGCGCTGTTCGAGGCGATCCGCCTGGACCGTCCGGAGGCGTTGCGGGTGCTGTTGCAGGGCGGCGCTTTACCGGCGATGCCCGAACGCCTGCACATGAGCAAGGTGACCAGCTATCTGGACTATGCGCGATTCCTGAAGAAGCCACGCAGCGCGGAGCTGATGACGGTGCTGGAAGTGCCCATCGTTGCAGCCGAACCGCCACCGGCCGCACCGCGACGCCGCAGCTTCTGGGACCGGCTGTTCGGCCGGAACTGATCGGCGCCGGAATACAGAAACGCCGGGCATCGCCCGGCGCTACCTTCCTGCATTCTCAGCCCGCATCCACCGCCAACGCGCCCAGCGCACTGGCCTTGATCCGCTCCTTGGCCTTTTCACAGGCGCCACCGCAATCCAGGCGCGAGGCCTCCAGCTGCGGCGGCAGGTGTTCGGCCAGGAAGTCGATGAACACGCGCACCGCCGGCAGCAGGCCGCGGCGCGAGGCGAACACGGCGTGGCACACGCCCTGCGGCAGCGACCAGTCGGGCAGCACCACTTCCAGCTCGCCGTTGCGCACAGCGTCGGCACAGACGGTTTCCGGCAGCATGGTGATGCCGAAACCGTCCTTCACCATGCTCTGCAGCAGCGGGAAGTCGAAGCCGGCCACGCGCGGCTGCAGGTCGACCCGGCGCACTTCGCCTTCCGGGCCATGCAGCTCCCAGCGCTGGCGCGCTTCGTCTTCGCTGATGCTGAGGGTGACGTGCTGGGTCAGCTCTTCCGGATCCTTCGGGCGGCCGGCGCGATCCAGGTACTTCGGGCTGGCCACCAGCAGTTCCTGCACCTGGCCGAAGCTGCGCATCACCAGACTGCCATCGTCATCCAGGCGCGAACGCACGCGCAGGGCCACGTCGTAGCCTTCGTTGATGATGTCCACGCGGCGGTTGCTGATGTTCAACTGCAGGCGCACCTTCGGGTACTGCTCAAGGAACTTGGGCAGCAGCTTGGGCAGCTGCATCTGCGCCAGTGACACCGGCACGCTGGCGCGCACCACGCCGCGCGGTTCCGCGCTGAGGCGGTCCACCACTTCGCGGGCGGCCTGGGCCTCGGCCAGCATCGTCTGCGCATGGCGGTGCACGCTGGTGCCGACGTCGGTCACGGCGAAACGACGGGTGGAGCGCTGCAGCAGGCGCACGCCCAGGTCGGTTTCCAGCTGGCTGATGCGGCGGCTCAGTCGCGACTTGGGAATACCCAGTGCACGCTCGGCGGCGGCGAACCCGCCGTGGTCGACCACCATCGCGAAGTAGTACAGATCATTCAGGTCATGCATGCCTGAGTTCCATATCTAGAACAATACGTGGCATTCAACCACCTTTATTCCGTCTTTGCAACAACCTATCGTTCTCTCCGTCGGCGGGGCACCCCGCCCCTTCCTCCCAGAACATAGGTGACTGCCATGAAGCTTCTGCATCTCGACGCCAGCGTGCTTGGCGACAACTCCGTGTCCCGCCAGCTGTCGGCCGCCGTGGTCGCCCGCTTCACCGGCCAGATCGACGGCCTGCAGGTCGATTATCGCGATCTTGACGCCAATCCGGTACCGCATCTGCGCAGCAGCTCGCTGGCCAAGACCGACGCCGCCGAGGCAACCGATGCCGAACAGGTGATGCAGCAGTTCCTTGAGGCCGACATCCTGGTGATAGGCGCACCGATGTACAACTTCAGCATCCCGTCCACGCTGAAGGCCTGGATCGACCGCGTGGCCGTGGCCGGCCGCACCTTCAAGTACACCGAGAACGGCCCGGTGGGCCTGGCCGGTGGCAAGCGGGTGATCATCGCCAGCAGCCGTGGCGGCATCTACACCGACTCGCCGGCCGACTTCCAGGAGCCGTTCCTGCGCCAGGTGTTCGCCTTCATGGGCATCAATGAGGTCGAGTTCGTGCGCGCCGAAGGCATCGCCTACTCGCCGCAGCACCGTGAAGACGCCATTGCCGGTGCGCTGGCTGCGCTGCCGTCGCACGAAGCGACCGAAGCCGCCGCTGCATAAGCGTTCCAGCGTTCGGCGCCCCTCTCTCCTCGTCTGGGCGCTGAACGCGGGCCGGGATCCCCTCCCCCATCCCGGCCCACCCTGGCGGCCCCGCTTTGCGGGGCCGTTTTTTTGTGTCTGGTCAGAGGGCCCCATCCACGCATGGCGTGGATCTGCCGCACGTGTGCGTGGATTCGCTGCCATGCACGGCGCTCACCAGAACGTTAGGCTGGGGCCATGAACTACATCGTGACCACTGCACACCGCAGCGAGTTTCCGCACCCGATCACCCTGCGCCGTGGTCAGGCACTGGTGGTGGGCGAACGTTATGAAGGCCCGGAGGGCTGGGACGACTGGTTCCTCTGCGAAGCCGGAGGGCAGCGGCCTGGATTCGTACCGGCGCCTGTGATCGGTCGGGATGCGCAGGGTGGCGCGTTTGCCACGGAGGATTACTGCGCGCGGGAACTGGATATGGATCCCGGGCAGCTGCTGCGCGGGCAGCGCACGCTCAATGGCTGGGCGTGGTGCGTGCCGGAGGCCGGCGACCCGGGATGAGTGCCGTTGGAGAAGTTGCGCGCTGTGGAATGATCACGGCGGTTCATCCACGCATGGCGTGGATTCGGTGCCATGCAAGCATGGCACCCACCAGAGCCGCAGCACCGCCCGATCAGGGAATCAGCCGATGGTTTCCAGGCCACCCATGTATGGGCGCAGGGCTTCCGGCACGGTGATGCTGCCGTCGGCGTTCTGGTAGTTCTCCATCACTGCGATCATCGCGCGGCCAACCGCCACGCCCGAGCCGTTCAGCGTGTGCGCCAGTTCCGGCTTGCCGGTGGCCGGGTTGCGCCAGCGGGCCTGCATGCGGCGGGCCTGGAAATCACCACAGTTCGAGCACGAGGAAATCTCGCGATAGGTCTCCTGCGACGGCAGCCAGACTTCCAGGTCGTAGGTCTTCACCGCCGAGAAGCCCATGTCGCCGGTGCACAGCAGCACCTTGCGGTACGGTAGGCCCAGCTTTTCCAGCACCACTTCAGCGCAACGGGTCATGCGCTGGTGTTCAGCATCGCTCTCTTCCGGGCGACAGATCGAGACCAGCTCGACCTTCTCGAACTGGTGCTGGCGGATCATGCCGCGCACGTCGCGACCGCCGCTGCCCGCTTCGGAACGGAAGCACAGCGAGTGGGCGGTCATGCGCAGCGGCAGGCGCTCAGCGTCGAGGATCTCGTCGCGGGCGATGTTGGTCAGCGAAATTTCCGAGGTCGAGATCAGATAACGCTTCTGCTCACCCAGTTGGGTGATGAACATGTCCTCTTCAAACTTGGGCAGCTGACCGGTGCCGTACAGGCTGTCGGCATTGACGATCACCGGCACGTTGGTCTCCTGGTACTCATGCTCCCCGCTGTGCAGGTCGAGCATGAACTGGGCCAGGGCACGATGCAGACGCGCGATCGGGCCGCGCAGCACAGTGAATCGCGAGCCGGACAGCTTGGCCGCGGTCTCGCCGTCGAGCCACTTGTTGCGGGCGCCCAGCTCAACGTGGTCGAGCACCTTGAAGTCGAACTGGCGCGGGGTACCCCAGCGCGCCTGCTCCACGTTGTCGTTCTCGTCGGCACCGGCCGGCACGTCATCGGCCGGAAGGTTCGGAATGCCCATCGAGATCGCTTCGATCTTCTCGCGCAGCTCATCCAGGGCCACTTCCGAGGCCTTCAGCTCGTCGGCGAAGGCAGCGACCTCGGCCATGATGGCCGAAACGTCTTCGCCCTTGGCCTTGGCCTGGCCGATGGCCTTGGAGCGGCTGTTGCGCAGGCTCTGCAGCTCCTGGGTCCGCACCTGGATGCGCTTGCGATCGGCCTCCAGGGACTCCAGGGCAGACACGTCGAGCTCGAAGCCGCGGCTGGTGCGCAGGCGTTCGGCGAGGTCGGCGGGCTGGTGGCGGAGCAGGGCTGGATCAAGCATGGCAGGTGTCGTGGTGGGTATCAGGAATGGGATTATCGCTTGTTATACGGATTTCTGCCGCCCGGTTCATTCTGGCCGTGGCAGAATCGAGCCATTCCGTACTGGTCCGGTCCATGTCTGCACCCCGCTCGTCGTCCGCCAAGTCGTTCACTGTGCATATCCCGCGCAACGCCCTGAAGATCGCCGGCATCGCCTTCGGCGTGGGCGTGTTGCTGTTCGTGCTGGTCTGGCTGACCGGCCGTGACAAGGAGTTCTTCCGCGCCGACCCGGCCGCACAGACCCCGCAGGAAACCGCCCAGGTCGAGCCCCTGCCGGAACCGTTGGCCGCTGCGGCCGGTTCCAGCGACATGCCGGACGCCAAGCCGGCACCGGTGGAGGAGGAAGCGCCGAAGCTGGTCGAAACCGCCCCGCCGCCGCCCGCCCCGATCGCCGAACCGGCCCCGGCCACCCCGGGCGCGGCGCCGGCCACGACCGGCAACAGCCAACCGATGCCGATTGCCGGTCAGTCGCCGCCACCGTCCTATCCCGCCGCTGCACTGCGCGCCGGTGAAACCGGCACCGTGGTGGTACGCGTGGATGTGGACGCCACCGGCTATCCCAACAACGCCACGGTGATCCAGCGAAGCGGTTCGCGCGAACTCGACCGTGCCGCCACCGACGCCGTGCGCCGCTGGCGTTTCACCCCGGCGCAGAGCAACGGCCAGGCCGTGCCCGGCAGCATTGAAGTGCCGTTCGACTTCAAGACGCAGTAACTGAACACTTCCCGGCAGGCAAACTGAACCCTGCCGGTGACGTTGACGCAACGCTGACACTTCCCGTCCATGGCTCGGGCAACACTGCCCACGTCGTCCATTGACGGAAGGAGTTTGCGATGACTGCCACCACCCACGAAGACCTTCATTCGCCGCAGCTGCAGCAGGATTCAAGCGTGCAGCACAAGCCCACGTCGCCCTGGATGTGGATCGCGCTGATCGTGGCGATGTTTGCAGCCGCCCTGCTGTGGCTGCGTCATTCCAACCAGGAAGATGTGGCGCCGGCGCCGGTCGGCGAGCGCATGTTGCCAGCCCCTGAGCAGGCCGCAGTGGCCGATGCAGCAGCGCCCGCAGCGCGCCAGACGGCGCCGGCTACCGCTTCGCGGAAGGCCGCACCGGTGGTGCGCAATCGTGAGGCCCGCCCGCTGGCCAGCAACCGCATGCCCACCTACCCCGCCGCCGCGCTGCGTAGTGGCGTGCAGGGCAGCGTGATCGCCAGCCTGAATGTCGATACCCGCGGCAACGTCGCCAATGCCGCGATCGTTTCGCGCAGCGGCGAGCGCAGCCGCGACCTGGATCGTGCGGTGCTGAACACCGTGCAGAACTGGAAGTTCCAGCCGGCGATGCACGAAGGCCGTGCCGTCGCCAGCGTGGTGCGGGTCCCGGTGGATTTCCGTACCGAGCAGCGTTGATCGCGGACGAGGGGTTCGTGATGTTTAGACGGAGGCTTCGGCCTCCGTCCTTTTATGCGGAAAGGCGTGCCAACCAAGGTTGGCACCTACCGGGTGAGGTGAGCGTGCCAACCAAGGTTGGCACCTACCGGCTGATGTGAGCGTGCCGACCAAGGTTGGCACCTGCCAGGCAGTGCGATCCGCCGGGCATGGCCCGGCGGTCGCGATGCTGATCAGGCCAGGTTGAACCCGGCGCTGCGCGCCAAGCCATCGAAATCCGGGAAGGATGTGGCGACGTTGGCGATGTCGTTGATGCGCACTTCGCCGTCACTGACCTGGCCGGCAATGGCGAACGCCATGGCAATGCGATGGTCACCGTGGCTTTCGATGGTGCCGCTGCCCAGGCGCACGCCGCCGTGCAGGGTGGCGCCGTCTTCGGTCTCGTCCACTTGCATGCCCAGCGCGCGCAGGCCGGTGGCCATCGCCGCAAGGCGGTCCGACTCCTTCACCCGCAGCTCGGCTGCACCGCTCACCACGGTCTGGCCTTCGGCCGCTGCTGCCGCAACGAACAGCGCCGGGAACTCATCGATCATGTCTGGCACCAGCTCTTCCGGAATGCGCGCGCCCTTCAACGGGGCGTAGCGCACCACCAGGTCCGCCACCGGTTCACCGCCCTGCTCAGCCGGATTCTCTTCGGTGATGTCCGCACCCATCAGCCGCAGCGCGTGCAGCAGGCCGGTGCGGCGCGGATTCAGGCCGACCTGCTTCAGGCGCAGCTCGGAGCCGGGAATGATGCTGGCAGCCACCAGATAGAACGCGGCAGACGAGAAGTCGGCCGGCACCATGATGTCCGTGGCGCGCAGGCGCTGGCCACCGCGCAGGCGCGCCTTGCCCGGCGAGAATTCGATGTCCACGCCGAACGCGGACAGCATGCGTTCGGTGTAGTCGCGGGTCGGGTGCGGTTCGACAACGCTGGTTTCGCCCTGTGCGTACAGGCCTGCCAGCAACACCGCCGACTTGATCTGCGCGCTGGCCACCGGCGAAGCGAAGTCGATGCCATGCAGCGTCTGGCCGCCATGCACGTGCAGCGGCGGCGTGCCGTCATCCTGGGTGTCGATCTTCGCGCCCATCTGCGACAGGGGGCCGGTGACACGGCGCATCGGGCGGCCGGACAGCGACTCATCGCCGATCAGCGTGCAGTCGAACGCCTGGCCTGCCAGCAGGCCGGCCAGCAGGCGCATGCCGGTGCCGGCGTTGCCGCAGTCCAGCGGCGCATCCGGGGCCTGCAGGCCGTCGATACCGACGCCGTGCACGATGCGCTGCGACGGGCTGGGCGTTTCGATGCGCACGCCCAGCTGGCTGAAGATGCGCGCGGTCGCGCGGGTGTCTTCGCCTTCCAGGAAGCCTTCGATATGCGAGGTGCCGTCGGCCAGCGCGGCGAACATCACCGAGCGGTGCGAGACCGACTTGTCGCCGGGAATGGTCAGGCTGCCCTGCAGCGGCTGGCCCTTGCGGGCGATCCAGTGTTGCGCGTTGCTCATCGTTCGATCATTCCGTAAACGCCGGCAGCGCCGGCGATGCATCAGGGGGCGGCGACCGAGGCCGCCGCAGCAGCACTCAGGGCACGGCCACCGGATAGGAACCCAGCACCTTGATCTGCGCCGAGTGCGCTTCCAGTTCGGCCAGCGCGGCCTGCATCGGCGCGTCGTCGATGTGGCCGGCCAGGTCGATGAAGAAGCCGTATTCCCACTTGCCGTGGTGCGACGGGCGCGACTCGATGCGGTTCATGCTGATGCCGTGGCGGGCGAACGGGCTGAGCACGTCGAACAGCGCACCGGGCTTGTCATGGATGAACACCAGCACCGACGTGCGATCGTGGCCGGAGGTCGGGAAGATGTTGCGGCCCACCACCAGGAAGCGGGTGGTGTTGTCGGCATCGTTCTGGATCGGCTTGGTGACCACCTTCTTCAGGCCGTACACATGGCCGGCGCTCTCACCGCCGATGGCCGCCGCATCATCGGCGTTGCGCGCACGGCGCGCACCTTCGGCATTGCTCGAGACCGGAATCTTCTCGGCCTTCGGCAGGTTGGCGCGCAGCCACGCCGAGGTCTGCATGAACGACTGCGGATGCGCGTAGATGCGCTCGATGTCCTCGATGCGGCCGCTGCGCGACATCAGGTACTGCTGTACGCGCAGTTCCACTTCGCCACAGATCTTCAGGTTGGAGGTCAGGAACATGTCCAGGGTGATCTGGATGGTGCCCTGCCCCGAATTTTCCACCGGTACCACGCCGAAATCGGCATTGCCTGCTTCCACTTCCTGGAACACTTCTTCGATGCTGGCCATCGGCAGGCCCAGCGCGGAGCGACCGAAGTGCTTGAGCACGGCCTGCTGGCTGAAGGTACCTTCCGGACCCAGGTAGCCGATTTTCAGCGGCTCCTGCTGGGCCAGACAGGCCGACATGATCTCGCGGTAGACGTGCACCAGCAGCTCATCGCTGAGCGGGCCTTCGTTGCGATCCACCACCATGCGCAGCACCTGCGCTTCGCGCTCGGGGCGGTAGTAGTCGACGGCGGCGGCGAGCTTGCCCTTGGCCTTGCCGACCTGATGGGCGAAGCGCGCGCGCTCGGCGATCAGGCCCTGGATGTCGCGGTCGATCTGGTCGATCTTCGAACGCACATCGGCCAGCGCCAGCGGCGCCTGGGTCGGTGCCGGGTTCGAGGCGGCCTTGGCCTTGCCCTTCGCCTTGGCGGGCGCGCTGTCCTTGGCCGGTTCGGCCTTCTTCGGCGCCTTCTTGCTGGATTTGCTGCTTGCCATCGGAATTCCTTGTTGCGGGGCCCGCACCCGACGGTGCGCGCCGTTCATTGCTCAGCCGTGACGCTGCTGGAAATCGGCCATGAAGGCGACCAGCGCCTCGGCCCCGGCCAGCGGCATGGCGTTGTACAGCGAGGCGCGGATGCCCCCGACCACCTTGTGCCCCTTCAGCGCCAGCAGGCCAGCGGCCTTGGCTTCGGCGACGAAGCGGGCGTCGAGTTCGGCATCGGGCAGGAAGAACGGAATGTTCATCCGCGAACGGGCCGCATGTGCGACCTCGTTGCGGTAGAAGCCGCCAGAGCAGTCGATGGCGCCGTAAACCAACGCGGCCTTTGCGGCGTTGCGCTTGGCGAACTCGGCCACGCCGCCTTCGGCCAGCATCCACTTGAACACCAGGCCAGCCAGGTACCAGTTCCAGGTCGGCGGGGTGTTGAGCATCGAATCGCGGGCGACGTGCGAGCGGTAATCGAAGATGTCCGCACGCGGCTGGCCACTGCGCTCGAGCAGGTCGCGGCGGATGATCATCACCGCGATGCCGACCGGGCCGAGGTTCTTCTGCGCGCCAGCATAGATCACGCCATAACGGCGCACGTCCAGCGGCTCGCTGGCGATGGACGAGCTGAAATCAGCGATCAGCGGAACGTTGCCGGTGTCGGGCACATCACGGAACTCGACGCCGTGGATGGTCTCGTTGGCGGTGATGTGCACGTAGGCGGCATCGGGTGACAGCCGCCAGTCGGCACGTGCCGGCATCTCGCGGTAGCCGTTGGCCTCGCTGCTGGCGGCGATGTTGACGTCGACGTAGACACCGGCCTGCTTGACCGCCGTCTTGCCCCAGTGGCCACTGACCACGTAATCGGCGCGCTGGCCCGGGGCGGCGAAGTTGAGCGGGATCAGGGCCTGCTGGGTGGTGGCACCACCGGACAGGAACAGCACCGCATAGTCTTCGGGGATATCGAGCAGGCGACGCAGGTCGGCCTCGGCCTCGGCGGCCACGGACATGAATTCCGCGCCGCGATGGCTCATTTCCACGATCGAGGCACCGGTACCGTGCCAGTCCAGCATTTCCGCCTGCGCCTGGCGCAGGACCGATTCCGGCAAGGTCGCAGGGCCGGCACTGAAGTTGAACGCGCGCGTCATGTCACACCTGTGGGGCAAGATCCCTAGTATGCCGCAGTGCACCAGCCTTGCGGCCTTGTGGCGCAAGGGAAATTTGGTTTCATTGGAATCCATTGGCCGCGCTCACAGCACCGGTAGCCGCCAACCTTGGTTGGCCTACGCCGTCAGGCGTCATGCGCACCCACGGAGCGTGCCGACCAAGGTCGGCACCTAGCAAAGCCGTGTGCTGCCAGGCGTCATGAGCCCTGATGGAGCGTGCCGACCAAGGTCGACACCTCCACAGGGCAGACCCAGCGGATTCAGATCAGCGCGCGCCGAACCAGAGCAGCAGGCTGAGCAGCGCGGCCAGCAGCAGCGCACTGACCAGCAGCCACGGCCAGCGCCGGACCTTGCGCGGCACGGCCGGCAGCACCGGCGCCTGCTCGGCGTCCTGGCTGGACTCGTCTTCATCCGGCAGCGGGCGTCGGCGTGGGTCATGCGGCACTTCCAGCACGAACCGGTGCTGGCCATCGAACACCACCTGGTCGCCCGCCTGCAGCCAGCAGTGGCGCACGGCCACGCCGTTGACCCGGGTGCCGTCGGCACTGCCCAGGTCACGCAGCAGCACGCGCTCGCCATGCACTTCCACACGGGCGTGCTGTTCGGCGAAGGCCGGTTCATTGATCTCGATGTCGGCGTCGCCGCCGCGACCGACCAAGCGGGTTCGCGACAGGGTGAAGCTGCGGCCATGGTGCAGGCCGCCGACGCCGCGCAGCAGGCGCTGCTGCTCATCGGAGCCGTCGTCGTTCTTCGGCGCAGGCGCCTGCAGCAGGCTCTCGACCTCGCCCTGCAGGACCATCTCCACGCCGTCCACGTACACCGCATCGCCCGCACGCAGCAGCGCCATGCGCCGCACCGGGCGGCCGTTCACGTGGATGCCGCGGATGCCGTTGCCGACCTGCAGCCAGAGACCGCGATCGTCCATGCAGAACTGCGCCAGCAGCAGGGCGCCGTTGCCAGCATCGCCGAGCCGCACACTGCCGTTGGCCTGGCGCACGATGCGTTGCACCCCGGGCCTCAGCGGCTGGTCGGGCTGTTGTTGTTGACTGAAGTGAACAAGCAGGTTCTGCACGCGGCGCAGCCTAGCAGGTTGGCCGCCAACGAAGAAGAACCCACGATGAGTGCTTGGCGCGGAGGCCCTCGATGCGCACAATGCTCGCCCTCATTGATCATCCCCGCCCTGCGCCAGGAGCCTGCATGTCCACCATCGATGTCCGCCACGCCCACGCCCTGCCCGACGCACAGGCGCGCGCCGCGATCGAACAGGTTGCCGCCAAGTTGTCCGAGCGCTTCGGCCTGAAGTCGTCGTGGACTGCCGACGTACTGAATTTCTCCGGCAGCGGCGTGGACGGTGCGATCGAACTGCAGCCGGGCGCCGTGCGCGTGACCGCCAAGCTGGGCTTCCTGCTGTCGGCGATGAAGGGCATGGTCGAAGGCGAGATCCAGCGCGTGCTGAAGGAAAAGCTGGGCTGAACCCCGGCGGCGGCCGTCACGGCCGTGCAACGCCAACGCGCGCTACTCTCGGGACAGGCCCAACTCCCACCGGAAGTGCGATGAACCACTACGAAAACGATGACCGCCGCAACGACGACGCCTCGTTCGGTGACCAGGCCGAGCGCTTCTCGCGCAAGCTGAGTGACTCGGCGCAGCAGGTCTGGCTGGCCGGCCTGGGCGCTCTTGGCCGTGCACAGGCTGAAGGCAGCCGCTTCTTTGATGGTCTGGTGAAGGAAGGCGAAGCCTGGGAGGCCCGCCGCCGTGAACGCCACGGCGAACAGGGCCCGGGCTGGCGCGACAACGTCGAGACCTCGCTGGACGAGGCCCGCGAAAAGGCCTCCGGCACCTGGACCAAGGTTGAGAAGGCCTTTGATGACCAGGTGCAGGGCGTGCTCAAGCGCCTGCACGTACCCACCGCCGACGAGGTAACTGCGCTGGAGGCCCGCATCGACGCCCTCCAGGCGCGCCTGGCCAAGCTGGAGAATCGCGACGCCTCGGGCACCGATGCACCTGCACCGGGCAGTCATCAGTCGCCAGGCAGCGTGCCCTGACCGGCCGTTGTTGCAATGCAATAAAATTTGATTGACAATCGCGAGCAACCCGCCAATCGCTTCGGCTGCCGTTTGTTCCCTCCCCTCACGGCTTCAGGATTGGCGGGTTTTTCGTGTCCGCCGTATACCGATCTGCGCGCTCCATCACGCTTCCTGTCAGGAACATCCTGACCCAGCCGGGCACCGCGACCTTTACACTGTCGCTCTCCGCTTTCGCCCCTTCCGCCCTACTCCTGCATGCTCCCCTGGATCCTGGCCCTGCTGTCGGCCCTGCTTACCTGTTCCCTGGCCGTTGTCTATCTGTGGTGGATCAAGCGGCGGCAGAGGGAGATGCAACTCGGCCTGCAGGCCTTGGCCGGCATGCACTGGCGCGAATTCTCGGTACTGGTCAAGCGCATGCTGCGCGAGCAGCGCGGCCTACGAGAGCTGAATGACCCGGGCGAGGAATCCCGTGAGCCGAGCAGCGATTTCCTGCTCAGTGACGGCCCCAACAGCTGGCTGGTGTCGTGCAAGCACGGCCTGGCGTACCGCATCGGCACCGCCGCAGTGAACGAACTGGGTGCGGCCGCGCGCCTGGCCGGCGCCAAGGGCGGCGTGCTGCTGACCGAAGGCCGGATGGAACGCGACGGCCGCAGCGCCGCCGAGAAGCAGGCGGTCGAGGTGCTGGACGGCCCGCGCCTGTGGCCGTTGCTGCAGCCCTATCTGCCGGCGGAAATCGAAACCCGTGTGCGCGCCAGCGCCCGCCATGAAGCCCTGCGCCGGATCGCCATTGCCGCTCTGGGTTCGGCCACGCTGGGCCTGCTGGTCGGCTTGGGCCTGCAAGGGCTGCATGTGCAGGACGCCCCGCCCGTTGCCGAGGTGGCGGTCGCCTCCGCGCCGGTCGCGCCTGCGGTTGAGATGGCGTCCGAACCGGCGCCGGCGCCCGCCAGCATGCCAACGGCCGCCGCGCCTGCACCGGCCACACCCTCCACCGACGCACGCAGCAACCCCAACCCGGATGCCGCCACCCTGGAGCGCTTCCAATCCGATCTGTCCCGCGCCTTGGCCGGCAAGCCCGGGATCGCCAGCGGCGTCTGGCTGACCCGGCAGACGCTGGCCATCAACCGCACCGGCGAGCTGGACGCGGTGTGGCCACAGGTCTGCGAGGAAGTGCTGCACTACCCCGCCCTGCGCAACGTACGCATCCAGCTCAACGCCCGCCCCGGCGTGGATGAGCCGGTGCGCTGGCGGCAGTGCGCTACGTATTGATGGGGCAGCATCCACGCATGGCGTGGATCTACTGAATCCCGATGCGCGACTCCTTGGTAGATCCACGCCACGCGTGGATGCCTTTGCAGAGTTGAGCCACGCGCGAACAGCAGCCGAGCATCGGCTCGGCTCCACGTGGCGCCTGCTCAGCCCAATGCCGCGAGATGGGCAATGTAACTGGAGCGCGATTCACCCGCCGCTCTGGCCTGCGCATCCAGCCTCGCCAGGATCCGGCGTGGCAGGCTGATATTGACCCGCTCGATGGTGTCGTCCAGCAGAGCTGGATCAATGCAGATGTACGCAAGAATCCAACGGATGTCCTTGGATGCCTCGGCGGCGATCTTCTGCGGCGCGGAAGGTGTCGGAATCGAGCGCCCCTCATCCAGGGCCGCGTCAATCCAGGCGAGCGCCGCCTCTTCCGCCGCAGTGAGCGCATCATCAAGCGTGTCGGCCGCCGAGAAGCACCCCGGCAGATCTGGAACGACCACACCCCACGCGGTGCGTTCATCGCCTGCCTCGATCAAGACTGGATATCGCATGGGCCCTCCTACGTCAGTCCCGCGAGCTTCCGCAACGCCTGCACGAGCGCCTTCCCCAGATCCTTCCTTGGGTGAGGAACGGTGATGATGTGAGGGTGCTGCGGGTGCACGAATACATGATGGGATCCGCGGATCCGGCGACAGATCCAACCTGCCGCTTCCAGTTCCCGGATGAGGTCCCTGCTCTTCATGCAGGGACGATACACATCGTACACACGCCCCGACGGAGTTCAAGGCGACAGCCGTTTCGGCCCAGTAGATCCACGCCCTGCGTGGATGGAATCCCTATCGCGCGCCCGGCGCGAAGCGCGCCACCAGGTCCCACGCATCACCGAGAAAGACCTGACGCACGCGGGTGATCGGCTGCTCACCGCGCCAGGTCAGGCGCTCGATCACCAGGCAGGCGGTGCCGGGCTTCACGTCCAGCAGCTTGGCGGTGGCAGGATCCGCGCCCCAGGCACTGATGCGGTGCTGGGCACGGGTCCACGATACGTTCTGCAGCAACCAGCTACCCGGCGCGGTGGTGCTGAAATCAACGTCCAGCACCTCGGGCACGCCCACCGGGCTGATCAGGCGATGCTCCAACGCCAGCGGGCGACCATCGGCCAGATGCAGGCAGCGCATCGCCAGCAGGTTTTCCTGGCCGGCCAGCTCGACTTCGCCGGCATTGCCGGCATCGGCAAGGCGCAGCTCGCGCTGCAGCAGACGATAGGCGTACTGATGGCCGCGCGAGCCGACCTCCATCGCGATATCGGGAATCTCCAGCGCCACCTGCTCCAGGTGCGGCGGCTGCCGCGCCACGAACGAACCTGCGCGGCGGCGACGCTCGATCATGCCGCTCTCGGCCAGTGCGGTCAGCACCTTGTTCACCGTCATCCGCGAGCAGCCGTACTGCTCCATCAGCTCGTGTTCGTACGGAATACGAAAGCCCGGCGCCCATTCTCCGCTGAGGATGCGGCTTTCCAGATCGCTGCGGATACGCTGGTTGAGCGTGGCGGACTTGCTGGCCTTCACGTAATGGGGTCTCCGTGGCGGGAGGCGATCAGCCCAGCACGCCCTTCAGCGCACCGGCGAAGGCGGTGGTGATCGCCTCGCGTTGCAGGTGGCGGCCCTCGGCCACGCATTGGCGGCCATGGCGCCAGACCGATCGCAGCGCGCCATTACGTGCGGCGAACACCCAGCTGTCAAGCCATGCGTCATCCTGCCGCGCCTGCAACGCGGGGTGCTCAGCATCCAGCTCGACCAGGTCGGCACTGGCCCCCACCTGCAGGCCGGCGGCCACGCCCAGGGCCTGTGCGCCCCCGTGCAGTGCGCCTTCAAACAGGAAGCGACCGGTGCTGCGGGTGGCATCCGGCGCCAGCACGTTGCGACCGCGCAGGGCCAGGCGCTGGCCATATTCGAGCAGGCGCAGTTCTTCGGCGGCATCGATCAGCACATTGGAATCGGAGCCGACACCGAAGCGCCCACCCTCGCGCGCAAACGCCTGCATCGGGAACAGACCGTCACCCAGGTTGGCTTCGGTGATCGGGCACAGGCCGGCCACCGCCCGGCTGGCCACAATGGCCGCGCGCTCGTCGTCGGTGATGTGGGTGGCATGCACCAGGCACCAGCGCGCATCGACCGGTGCATGGTCGTACAGCCACTGCACCGGACGCTGGCCGCTCCAGGCCAGGCAAGCCTCGACTTCGCGCACCTGCTCGGCGATATGGATATGCACCGGGCCGTCGGTCAGCGGCAGCAATGCACTCAATTCCTCGCCGGTGACTGCACGCAGGCTGTGCGGGGCAATGCCGAGTACCGCGTCGGGCAGCGCGGCCAGTGCCGGCTTGGCGGCGTCCAGCAACTGCGCGAAACCGTCCACGTCGTGGATCAGGCGTCGCTGCGCCGGATTCGGCGGCGCGCCGCCGAAATCGGCATGTGCATAGAACACTGGCAGCAGGGTCAGGCCGATACCGGTCTGGTCGGCCGCCGCCGCGATCCTCGCACTCATTTCGGCGCGGTTGGCATAGGCATGGCCATCGGCGTCGTGGTGCAGGTAGTGGAATTCGCCGACGCGGGTGAAGCCGCTTTCCAGCATTTCCATGTAGGCCTGGGCGGCGATGGCCTGCACCGCGTCCGGGCGCAGATGGGCCAGGAAGCGGTACATCAGCTCACGCCAGCTCCAGAAACTGTCGCCGTCGCCGCCGCCGATCTCGGTCAGGCCGGCCATGCCGTGCTGGAAGGCGTGGCTGTGCAGGTTGGGCAGGCCCGGCACCAGGATGCCGACGCGGGTGTCGCCGTGCTGGGCGCCCTGCCCCGTCTGGATCGCCGTGATGCGGCCGTTCTGCACCTGCAGGCGGACATCGCGGGCCCAGCCGTCGGCCAGCAGGGCGTGGGCGGCATGGAAACAGTGCGGGGAACGCGAATCGGACATGGCTGGACAACCCGAAATGGACACCTATATTGTATAGACATATAAGCACAGCCGCGTTGTGGATGCCATGCACGTCGATACCCTCTGGTCCAACGTTCACCTGATCACCCTCGATGGCGAAGGGCTGGGTGTCATCCGCGATGGCGTACTGGCCTGCGCTGACGGCCGCATCGTCCATGTCGGTCCAGCCGGCAGCGATGCCCAGCTGCAGCCAACCACCCGCATCGATGGCGAAGGCCGCTGGATTTCGCCCGGCCTGATCGACTGCCACACCCATCTGGTCTACGCCGGCAACCGCGCCAACGAGTTCGAGCAGCGCCTGCAGGGCGTCAGCTATGCCGACATCGCCCGTGCCGGCGGTGGCATCGTCTCCACCGTACGCGCCACCCGTGCTGCCACCCCGGAACAGCTGGCCCGTGAAAGCCGGCCGCGCCTGCTGGCGATGCGTGCCGAAGGCGTGACCACGATCGAGATCAAGTCCGGCTACGGCCTGACCCTGCCAGACGAACGCAAGCAGCTGCAGGTGGCGCGCGCGCTGGGCGAGGAATGCCGGGTCAACGTGGTGACCACCTTCCTCGGCGCGCACGCGATTCCGCCGGGCCGCGAAGCACAGGAGTACACCGACGAGGTGTGCAATGTGATGATCCCGGCCATCGCCGCCGAAGGCCTGGCCGAAGCGGTGGATGTGTTCTGCGAGAACATCGCCTTCTCGCCGGCGCAGGCGCGGCAGGTCTTCGAAGCGGCGCGCGCCAACGGGTTGGCGGTGAAGATCCATGCCGAGCAGCTGAGCAACCAGCATGGCGCCGAACTGGCCGCCAGCTTCGATGCACTCTCGGCCGACCATATCGAACATCTGGATGATGCCGGCATCGCCGCGATGGCGGCAGCCGGCACCGTCGCCGTGCTGCTGCCCGGCGCCTTCTACTTCACCCGCGATACCACCCTGCCGCCGATCGCCGCGCTGCGTGCGGCCGGCGTGCCACTGGCGCTGGCCACCGACAGCAACCCGGGCACCTCGCCACTGACCAGCCCGCTGCTGGCGATGAACATGGGCGCGACGCTGTTCCGCCTGACCGTGGACGAGTGCATCGCCGGCTTCACCCGTGAAGCGGCGCGCGCGCTGGGCCATGGCGAGCACATCGGGCGACTGGCCGTGGGCCTGGACTGCGACCTCGCGATCTGGGACATCGACGCGCCCGCCGACCTGGTCTATCGCATGGGATTCAACCCGCTGCACGCGCGCGTGGTGCGCGGACAGCCCGACCTGCCTGCCTCCTGGAGCAACACATGAGCAACACCCTGGTTCTTCGCCCCGGCCATGTCACTCTTGCCCAGTGGCGGCAGGTCTATCGCGGTGCGCCACTTGCACTGGACCCGGGCGCGCTGCCGGTAGTGCGCGCCAGTGCTGCTGCAGTCGCCGCGATCGTCGCCAAGGGCGCGCCGGTGTATGGCATCAACACCGGCTTCGGCAAGCTGGCCAGCGTGCGCATCGAGCGCGAAGATCTGGCTACCCTGCAGCGGAACATCGTGCTTTCGCATGCCGCCGGCGTGGGCGAGCCGATGCCGGCCAGCGTGGTGCGCCTGATGATGGCGCTGAAGCTGGTCAGCCTGGCGCAGGGTGCGTCGGGCATCCGCGAGGAAACCCTGCTGCTGCTCGAAGCGATGCTGGTCAAGGGCGTGCTGCCGGTGGTGCCCGCGCAGGGCTCGGTGGGTGCCTCGGGTGACCTGGCCCCGCTTTCGCACCTGGCCAGCGTGATGCTGGGCGTGGGCGAAGCCTTCATCGGCGGCGAGCGCCTGCCCGCAACCGACGCACTGGCACGTGCCGGCCTGCAGCCGATCGAACTGGGCGCGAAGGAAGGCCTGGCGCTGCTCAACGGCACCCAGTTCTCCACCGCCTATGCACTGGCCGGCCTGTTCGAGATCGAGACCGTGTTCCAGGCCGCACTGGTGACCGGCGCGCTGTCGGTGGAAGCAGCCAAGGGCTCGGACACGCCGTTCGACCCGCGCATCCACGCGATCCGCGGCCAGCGCGGGCAGATCGCCACCGCCGCCACCCTGCGCACGCTGATGCAGGGTTCGGACATCCGCGAGTCGCATCGCGACAACGACGTGCGCGTGCAGGATCCGTACTGCCTGCGCTGCCAGCCGCAGGTGATGGGCGCGGCGCTGGACATCCTGCGCCAGGCCGCGACCACACTGGAAATCGAAGCCAACGGCGTGTCCGACAATCCGCTGGTGTTCACCGATACCGGCGAGGCGCTGTCCGGTGGCAACTTCCACGCCGAGCCGGTCGCATTCGCCGCCGACATGCTGGCCATGGCGGTGTGCGAGATCGGTTCGATCAGCGAGCGCCGCCTGGCGATGCTGGTCGACCCGGCCCTGTCCGGCCTGCCGGCGTTCCTGACCCCGCGTCCGGGCCTGAATTCCGGCTTCATGATTCCACAGGTGACCGCGGCTGCGCTGGTTTCGGAAAACAAGCAGCGTGCCTACCCGGCCAGTGTTGATTCGATCCCGACCTCGGCCAACCAGGAAGACCACGTGTCGATGGCCGCGCACGGCGCGCGGCGCCTGATGCAGATGGCCGAGAACGCCGCCAACGTGATCGGCATCGAGCTGCTGGCCGCTGCGCAGGGCTGCGACTTCCATGCGCCGCTGCGCTCCAGTGCCGCGCTGGAATCCGTGCGCGCCACCCTGCGCGCGCAGGTGCCGACGCTGGAAGAAGACCGCTACTTCCACCCGGACATGGTGACCGCCACGAATCTTGTGCGCAGCGGTGCACTGGCGCAGGGCCTGGGAGAGCTGCTGCCGACCGTGGAACCGCAGGCATGAATGCCCATCCCGAATGGTTGACGGTGCACGAGGGCGACGCCCCGTTGATCGTCAGCTTCCCGCATACCGGCAGCGAACTGCCGCACGACCTGATCGGCGACTACCACTCGCCGTGGCTGGCCCGTCGCGATGCTGACTGGTGGGTGCACGAGCTGTACGACTTCGTGCGCGGCATGGGCGCCACCACGGTGCGCTCGGCGATCTCACGTTCGGTGATCGACCTCAACCGCGATCCCAGCGGCGTATCGCTGTATCCGGGCCAGAACACCACCGGCCTGTGCCCACTGACCACCTTCGACAACCAGCCGCTGTACCACGCCGGGCGCGAACCGGATGACGCGGAAATCGCACGTCGCCGCGACACGTATTTCCTGCCTTACCACGATGCGCTGGCTTCGCAGATCACGCGCCTGCGTGCACGCCACGGCACCGTGGTGGTGTACGACGCGCACTCGATCCGCTCGCATATTCCGCACTTGTTCGACGGCGAACTGCCGCAGTTCAACCTGGGCACCGCCGGTCCTTCGGGTGCGCCGGACACGTCCTGCGACAACGCCCTGAGCGATGTGGTTGAAAACCTGCTCAGGATCAGTGGCATGAGCCAGGTGCGCAATGGCCGCTTCAAGGGCGGCTGGATCACCCGCCACTACAGCAACATCGCCGGCGGCGTGCACAGCCTGCAGATGGAGCTGGCCTGCCGTGGCTACATGCACGAACCCCTGCCGGACCAGGTGGACGAACACAGCTGGCCCACCCCGCTCGACCCCGACCACGCCGCACCGCTGCGCCATACCTTGGCGCAGGTGCTCAACGCCTGCCTTGAATTCGCTACGAACCGGAGCGCCGCATGACCCGCAACGACCCGTCCCGCACCATCGCCGCGCCGACCGGCACCACGCTCAACGCCAAGAGCTGGCTGACTGAAGCGCCGTTGCGCATGCTGATGAACAACCTGCACCCGGACGTGGCCGAACGCCCGCAGGAACTGGTGGTGTACGGCGGCATCGGCCGCGCCGCACGCGACTGGGAAAGCTTCGATGCCATCGTCGAAACGCTCAAGCGCCTGGACGATGACCAGACCCTGCTGGTGCAGTCGGGCAAGCCGGTGGGCGTGTTCCGCACCCACGCCGATGCGCCGCGCGTGCTGATCGCCAATTCCAACCTGGTGCCGCGCTGGGCCAACTGGGACCACTTCAACGAGCTGGATAAGAAGGGCCTGGCCATGTACGGCCAGATGACCGCCGGCAGCTGGATCTACATTGGCGCGCAGGGCATCGTGCAGGGCACCTACGAGACCTTCGTGGAAATGGGCCGCCAGCACTTCGGTGGCAACCTGACCGGCAAGTGGCTGTTCACCGGCGGTCTGGGCGGCATGGGCGGCGCACAGCCGCTGGCTGCCGTGATGGCCGGCGCCTCCTGCCTGGCCGTCGAGTGCCGCAAGAGCAGCATCGACATGCGCCTGCGCACCGGTTACCTGGATACCTGGACCGACAATCTGGACGAAGCGCTGCACCTGATCGACGAGTCGTGCAAGGCCGGTACACCGACGTCGGTGGGCCTGCTCGGCAACGTCGCCGATGTGCTGGCTGAGTTGCTGGCGCGCGGCATCAAGCCGGACCTGCTGACCGACCAGACGTCCGCGCACGACCCGGTGAACGGCTACCTGCCGCAGGGCTGGACCGTCGAGCAGTGGGATGAGAAGCGCGTTTCCGCCCCCAAGGAAGTGGAGAAGGCCGCGCGCGCGTCGATGGCCAACCACATCCGCGCCATGCTCGGCTTCCACGCACTGGGCGTGCCGACCGTGGACTACGGCAACAACCTGCGGCAGATGGCGCTGGAGGAAGGCGTGGCCAATGCCTTCGACTTCCCCGGTTTCGTGCCGGCCTACATCCGCCCGTTGTTCTGCCGCGGCATCGGCCCGTTCCGCTGGGCCGCGCTGAGCGGCGATCCGGAAGACATCGCCAAGACCGATGCCAAGGTGAAGGAACTGATTCCGGACAACCCGCACCTGCACCGCTGGCTGGACATGGCCGCCGAGAAGATCAAGTTCCAGGGCCTGCCGGCGCGCATCTGCTGGGTCGGCCTGGGCGACCGCGATCGTCTGGGTCTGGCCTTCAACGAGATGGTCGCCAACGGCGAACTGAAGGCGCCGGTGGTGATCGGTCGCGACCACCTGGACAGCGGCAGCGTCGCTTCGCCGAACCGCGAAACCGAAGCGATGGCCGACGGCTCCGATGCGGTGTCCGACTGGCCGCTGCTGAACGCCCTGCTCAACACCGCCAGCGGCGCGACCTGGGTGTCGCTGCATCACGGTGGTGGCGTCGGCATGGGCTTCTCGCAGCACGCCGGCATGGTGATCGTCTGCGACGGCACCGAGGCAGCGGCCAAGCGGATTGGCCGCGTTCTGTGGAACGACCCGGCCACCGGCGTGATGCGCCATGCTGATGCGGGGTATGAGATCGCGGTGGAGTGTGCGAAGGAGAAGGGGCTGGATCTGCCGGGGATTCTGGGCTGATCGCAGGGGTGGCGGCCCCCCCCCCCCACTACCGCAAGGCACCTCTAGAGCCGAGCCATGCTCGGCTCAATGCTTCCGGGGTCACGACGCCTGACCGGAAGGCAGCCGAGCATGGGCTCGGCTCTGCATGCTTGACCCAGTGTCCGACGCTGACCAACATGCGCCATCACCGCTGATGGATCACCGCGATGTACCGCACGTTCGCTGACGCATTGCTCTGCACGCTATTGGTGATTCCGCCCGCTTCGGCGCGTGACGTCCCCGCCGCTCTCTCTACCCAGCTCGACACCCAGCTGCAGACCAACCGTGAACGTTACGGCATCGCCGGCCAGGCGGTACTGGTCGCACACAACGGCCAGGTGCTCTATCAGGGCGCCAGCGGTGAACGTGATCCCGCTACCCATGCACCGGTCACCGTCGATACCATCTTCGCCGCGCAGTCGATGGCCAAGCTGCTGACCAGCACGCTGGTGATGCAATTGGTGGATCAGGGCAAAGTAGATCTGGATGCACCAGCCAGCCGCTATGTGCCGGACCTGCCCACAGCATGGCAGGCGATCCACGTGCGCGATTTCCTCAACCACAGCTCAGGTATCGGTGAGTACTACGACCGCGTGAACAACCGCTGGGTGAGCAAGGGCTACCTCGGTGTAGCGCCTGACCTTGGCGCTGCACTGAAGGTGGCCGGCGCGACACCGATGCAGTTCGCCACCGGCAGCCGCGTGCAGTACACCCAGGCCAACTACCTGGTGCTGACCGCCTTGCTGGAAGCGCATTACCGCAAGCCCTACCCGGCCATCGCGCGCGAACGCATCCTGCAGCCGCTGAAGATGACCAGCACCTCATGGGGCGTTACCAGCGTGCCAGCCACGCGCGCGGCGGTGCCTTACATCGGCAAGGACGGCCAGCTGCAGCCGGCCAATGAAGATCCCTGGCCGGACTACGGTTGGGGCCATGCCGATCTGCAGACCACCGTGGGTGACATGAACCGTTTCCTGCAGGCGCTGGCGACTGGCAGGCTGCTGCGCACGGCGACCCTGGAAACACTCTGGCAGCCGCAGAAACTGGCCGGTGGCGGCAGCAATTTCTTCTCCACCGGCTGGGACACCACCCGAAGCGACGGCTACGCCCAGGTCGGTCACGATGGTGGCACCCGTGTACGTGCGCGATTGGCCTACAAGGGCACGCTGGCCAGCGGCTACTGGGTATTCGTGTACCTGACCAACGGCAGCGCCCGCAATGTCTGGTCCAGCACGCTGGTGGAGAGCGCGATGGCGGTGGCCGCGCCACAGGAGTTTCCGCACGCTGTGCTGTCCGAGCGGTTGATCGGCTACGCGCTGGATGACAGCGCCGATGCGAAACCGCTGATGCATAGCTGGCTGCGCGACAGCAATGGCGTTCCCACCGGCGAACTGGAACGCGCGATCAATGCCGATGGCTACGCCATCCGCGAAAGCCTGGGTGCACGCAAGGCACTGAAGGTGTTCGCGCTCAACGCCGAGCTGTATCCGGATTCGGCCAACGCGTGGGACAGCCTGGCCGAGTGCCATGCCGCGCTGGGTGAGAAGGAAGCGGCTGATCGGCTGTATGCGAAGGCCAAGGCGCTGGCGAAGCCCTCGCCATAAACCCTGCTGTAGAGCCGAGCCCATGCTCGGCTGCTTTTCGTGGCGATCGCAGAGAACCCGCGCTGCGCGCGATGGCCGAGCGTGGGCTCGGCTCTACAGGGCCACCACAGGTTGCCATACGCAGGTGGAGGGTGACGTGGGGGCCACCGACCTGTTAACTTTCGCGCCACTTTTGTGGTTTACAGCATTCCCGCATGTCGCTCTCGTCGTACCGTCCCACCCGATCACTGTTGTTCCTGGCCGTTTCCCTCGGCCTAGCTTCCACCGCCGCTGCGGCCCCGCAGGCCACCACGCTGGATGCCGTGCAGGTCACCGCTGCCACCGATGCCAGCGCTCAGGCGCGCGAGGCGTTGAAGCGGCTGCCCGGCGCCAGCAACGTCATCGACGTGGCCAAGGCCGACAGCCGACTGTCCAGCAGTGCCGATGTGCTGGCCTACCAGCCGGGCATCAGCGCGCAGTCTCCGGGCAACGAAGGCACCAAGATCTCGATCCGTGGCTCGGGCATCAACCGCGGTCCGGGCGCGCACGCCTCGGGCATCGCTGTGTCGATCGACGGTCTGCCACTGACCGGCCCGGGTGGCACACCCTACGAGCTGCTGGAACCGCTGTGGCTGTCGCGCGTCGAAGTGCTGCGCGGCGCCAACGGCTTCGAGCGCGGCGCGCTGGCGCTGGGCGGTGCCATCGACTACGTCAGCCGCAGCGGTCGTGATTCGGCGGGCGTGCAGCTGCACTACGAAGCCGGCAGTCGTGGCTACCAGAAGCACGGCATCAGCTGGGGCGGCGTCAGTGGTGATGTCGACTACTTCCTGGCCTACACCGATACCGAATTCGACGGTTACCAGCGTCATGCACGCGGCGACGGCAAGGGTGCGATGGCCAACATCGGCTGGCAGATCACCCCCGACCTGCAGACGCGTTTCTTCGTGCGCTATCGCGAAACGAATCATGAAACGCCCGGCCGCCTGACCCGCGATCAGATCCGCAACGATCCGCGTGCC
This sequence comes from Stenotrophomonas veracruzanensis, assembly GCF_032911525.1. Taxonomy (NCBI): domain Bacteria; kingdom Pseudomonadati; phylum Pseudomonadota; class Gammaproteobacteria; order Lysobacterales; family Lysobacteraceae; genus Stenotrophomonas; species Stenotrophomonas veracruzanensis. Next base: position 82,185 of record NZ_JAWJTI010000005.1, on the reverse strand, counting down.
GCGAACGCGGCCAACCTGGCCATCGATGCGCGTCGCCCGCAGCCGGGCAGCACCTGGGTGGGCAATGTCACCACGCTGCAGATCGATGAGGACTCCTCATTGCAGGCCGGGCTGGTCTATCACACGTACCCGATGGACTTGAACGAGAGCCTGTACCGGCAGCAGCTGGACTACGCCAACCTCAACGCCACGCTGGACTATCGCCGCCACCACCGGCTGTTCGGTCTGGACAGCGAGACCACGGTCGGCCTGCGCTTCACCCACGATCTGGACGCCGATGTGCGCGAGTCGCTGCGCTTTGCCAGCAACGGCTACGCTGCCGGCACGCGCACGCGTGACTTCCGCCACCACGGCACCGACAGCACGCTGCACGTCAGCAATACCCTCGCCTTCAATGAACGCCTGCGCATGCAGACCGGGCTGGCACTGATCAACACCCGCCGCGAGGTGCAGGTGACCTGGCCGAGCAGCGGCGGCCGCCTGCGCGACCATGACTGGGACTACGCGCCGCGACTGGGTTTCACCTGGCAGCACAGCGCGCAGACGCAGTGGTTCGGCAACCTCAGCCGGTCGGTGGAAGCGCCGCATCCGTGGTCGATGATCTGGGGCTCGAACCAGTACTTCGGGCCGGGCAATGGCCCGTCCACCGGCCGACAGCGCGCGCCGGTGCCGATGCAGAACCAGACAGCCACCACGCTGGAACTGGGTGCGCGCGGTGACGCGGCGCTGGGTCGCTGGGAACTGACCGGCTACTACGCGCACGTGAACCACGAACTGCTCAGCGTCGAACTGCAACCGGTGCCGAACCTGTTCATCGCCGAGAACAACGCCAGCCCCACCGTGCACCGCGGCATCGAAGCCGGATTGGACAGCACGCTGTGGCAGGCTGCACCGGGCCGTTTGTCGCTGCGCCAGGCGTACACCTTCAGCGATTTCCGCTACCGCCACGACGCGCGTTTCGGCAGCAACCGCCTGCCCGGCCTGCCGCGCCACGCGTACCAGGCCGAGCTGCGCTTCGATCATGCATCCGGCCTGTACGCCGCGCTCAATACCGAATACGCCTCGCGCATCGCCGTGGACTACGCCAACAGCTACTGGGCCGACAGCCATGTGATCTTCGGCAGCCGCATAGGCTACGACGCACCCGGTGGCCGCTGGCAGGCCTGGGCCGAGCTGCGCAACATCGGCAACCGCCACTACGCCGCCACGGTCACGCCGGGCTACGACGACGCCTGCAAGGATGTCGCGCGCTCGACCCCGGGCGAAGGCCGTGGCGTCTATGCGGGCGTGCGCTGGCGCTTTGACTGATTGCCACGGGCGGCGCCGGTGTGGCCCGGCGCCGTCGTTCCAGGGTCAGCCGATACGCCAGGCCGGCAGGCGTTCGCTGCGCTTCCAGATGGAAGGCGCGAACCCAATCAACGCCAGCGCCGCCAGCCACTTCGGTGAAGTATTGAGCAGTGTCGAGGTGAGCGAGCCATCGACAGGGGCGGCCATTTCCTGCCACGGGTTGTAGCCCAGGTAGACGACGCTGCCAGCCCACCACAGCAACGCCAGGCCGATGCCCACCAGCAGCAGGGCCAGCGTGCGGCAGGTCCAGCGCTGCGAGGTGGTACCCCACTCGCGGGACACCGCTACCAGCAGCCCCACCACCAGCAGCGACACCAGTGCAACCAGGCCGATATCGACCTTGTGCCCGATACGCTCATAGCTGCAGGCGCGGCATTGTGCCTCTTCCGCGGCAGTGGCGGCTTCGGCGCCATCGGCCTGCCCGGCTGCGGGCTGTGCCAGCGCTGCAAACGGCATCAATACTGCCAGCAGCGTCACCATGATCCAACGAAACAACGTCCTGTTGCGGTGTGTAGCGACATCCATGCGCTTTTCCTCATTCGTGGTGGTTGACAGCCGGCCACATACCTTGGCCTTGGCGCGGATCATAGCTCAGGGTAGGCCAGGAACGAAAAACCGAGCTCGGCCATCCACATGCGCCGCTACAGCCCGTGGAGCCTGGAAGCTCAAGAACCTGATACAGCATGCGGACATCCTTGCCGGGCACGCGTGGGCGGTGTTGCGCGGATTCTACCGCGGTCGGGGCCGCTGTCCAGACGCCGGGCCGAGGCCATCGATCATCAGCTGCGGTCGACGATCCGCACGATGCGACCATCCTCAAAAGCGAACTCGCTGTGTCCCTGCAGTGCCAGTTCCGTGCCCGCGCTGGGACCCTCGGGAATGTCCTGCGCGAACACGCCACGCCAGCCGATGCTGGCCAGCGCCACGCCATCCTTGAAGGTCAGCTCGAGCAACCGCTGCTCGCGCTCGCGGAACAACGGCGCCGATTGCCGTGCCAGTTCGCCGAAGGCATCGATGCCTTCGGTGACCATCGTCAGCTGGCTGCCGCTGTGGTTCTCGAAACGCACGTTATGCGCCAGCACCGCCAGCATGGCGTCGATGTCGAAGCGGTTGTAAGCCTGCAGGTAGTGCTCGATCAGGTAGCGGCAGTGCGGTTCGTCCATGGCGGCGTCCGGTCAGGGCCTGCGCCGAGTCTCCCGCGAGCGTGCCGCTGGATCAAGGAGGCGCGGTGGCCTTCAGCAACTGCGCGGCCACCTGGTCGAACGGAGCGATGTCCTGCAGTGCGCGGCTCATCGCCACCGCACCCTCCACGCTGGCAATCACCAGACTGGCCAGCCCGCCCGCGGCGGCCGGGTCGTGGCCGTCGGCGACGAACGCTGCGGCCAGATGGCCCTGCCAACGCACGAACACCTCCGCAGCGGCCGCCCGCGGTTGGCTGGGCACCGCCTCCACCAGTTCCTCCACGGCAGCAGCCAGCACCGGGCAGCCGGCACGGAACCCGGAGCGCAGCAAGCGCTCGCGCCACATCGCCAGGAACTGCTGCAGGCCCTGCACTGCGCCGCCGTTCAACAGCTCCACCAGCAGCGCCTCCACCTTGTCGCCAGCCATGTAGGTGGCGCGCGCCAGCAGCTCCTGCTTGCCGCCGGGAAAGTGATGGTAAGTGGATCCCAGCGGCGCCTCGGCCAGCTTGGTCACCTCACGGATGCTGGTGGCATTGAGGCCCACGCGTGCCAGCATCTGTGCCGCAGCATCAATCACGCGTTGAGGCGCATCAGAGGGTCGCGGGCTCACGGCCGGCTCCTTGCCAGGACAGTCGTCATAGATTAGCGTGCCGGCGATTCTATAACAGTCGTCATAATCATGAATCTCTGGTTCCGCCTGCTCCACCTGCTGCTGTGCAGTCTGTTCCGGCCAAAGCTGGAGGCCCCGTTCGGGGTCTCGCGCCTGCAGTTCCGGGTGCTGCCCAACGACCTGGACAGCAACCTGCACATGACCAACGGCCGCTACTGGAACATCTTCGATCTGGGCCGGCTGGACCTGATCCTGCGCATGGGCCTGGGCCGGGTGGCGCTGCGCGAGAAGTGGGCACCGATCGTCGGCGCCGGCACCATCCAGTTCCGCCGCGAGCTGAAGCCGTTCCAGCGCTTCACCCTGGAAACGCGCCTGGTGGGCTGGGTCGGCTCGCGCGGCATCATGGAGCAGCGCGTGCTGATCGGGTCAGAACAGAAGATCGCCACCCGTGCGCTGCTGGTCACCGGCATCTACGACCGTCGCGCACGTCAGTTCCTGGGCATGCCGAAGATGATGGAAGCGATCGGCGTGGTCGCCCCACCCTCGCCACCGCTCAGTGCGGCCGCCGAGGCGCTGCTGGCCGCCGATGCGGCATTGAAGCAGGACGATGCCTGAGGCACCTCAGCCTACCTTTGGCATGTTCTTGGTCACGCAATGGATGCCGCCACCGCCGCCGGCGATCGCATCGATGTCCACCTGTTCGATCACGCGACCGGGATACAGGTCTTCCAGCAGTTCACGGCAGTAGCCATCGGCTGCGTTGTCACCAAACTGCGGCGCGACCACCGCGCCGTTGATCGGCAGGTAGTTGATATAGCCCGTCGCCAGATCATCGTTGCCGCGGGTATGCACGTTGTCGCGCCCGTCCAGTGGCGGCGGCAGTGTGTGCACCTGCAGGCGGCGGCCATCGGCATCGGTGGCCCCGCGCAGAATGTCCAGATGCTCGCGGGTCAGATCGTAGTCGTAGGACTCCGAATCGTTGTCCAGGTTGGCGATCACCACGCCCGGGCGAACGAAGCGCGCATAGAAATCCACATGCGCGTCGGTGATGTCTTCGCCGGCAATGCCGGGCAGCCAGATCACCTTGCGCAGGCCGAGGTGGTGCTTCAGCTCGGCCTCGATATCCGCGCGCGACCCGTCTGGATTGCGGTTGCGGTTCACCCAGCAGCTTTCGGTGAGGATCGCGGTGCCATGGCCATCGACTTCGATGCCACCGCCCTCGCCCACCAGATCGCTTTCCAGCAGCGTTGCGCCGGTCACCTGCGCCAGCCACGGTGCCACGGCACCATCGTTGCGCGCGCTCTGCTTGCCGCCCCAGCCATTGAAGTTGAAGTCGACCAGGCCCAGTCCGCCCTGGCCATCGGTGACGAAGCAGCCGCCGTAATCGCGCACCCAGATGTCATCCAGCGGTACTTCGAGGAACTCGATGTTGTCGCGGCCGCAGCGGTCCTGCGCCTGCTTCCGCTGCGCCGGCCGGCACAGCACGCTGACGGGCTGGTGGCGGGCGATGGTGCGGGCCAGCCGGGCCACGGCGGTGTTCACCGCATCGGCCTGCGCGCCCCAGACCCGAGGCTGCGCGGCGAAGGCCAGGAAAACGCGTTCCTGCGGACCGTGCTCGTCCGGCATACGCCAGACACCCGCGCCCGGCCCCGCTGCGGAGACGCGAGCCGGCAGCCCCGCCAGGCCGAGGGCGGCCAGCCCGCCAAGGCCAGCGGCGCCTGCCAGTTGGGTGAGGAAATGACGACGGCTGCTCATGACGGGCTCCAGGGCCGGTGGGATGGAGGCCATGCTGCGCTTGCCGATCCATAAGAACAAACGATAGATTCAGCGATCAATTGAACAGATTTACTAATCCGAAATGCTCAAGCATTGGCCACCGCTGAACGCGCTGCGGGGTTTCGAAGCCGCCGCCCGCCTGGGCAGCTTCCACCGGGCGGCCGAGGAACTGCACCTGACCCAGTCGGCCATCAGCCAGCAGATCCGGGGCCTGGAAGCCTCGCTGCAGCAGCCGTTGTTTTTCCGGCAGGGCCGCAGCGTCACCCTTACCGACGCCGGCATCGACCTGCTGGAAACCACCCAGTCGCTGCTGCGGCAGCTGGCCAGTGGCATCCGCCGGCTCGATCAGTACCGCAAGCCAAATCAACTGATCGTCAACACCAGTCCAGCCTTTGCCCGGCATTGGCTGGTACCGCGCCTGGCCAGCTTCCACCGCCTGCATCCCGACGCCGACCTGTGGTTGCTGTCCAGCGAGGAGGCACCGGATATGACCACGCAGACGCTGGACGTGGCGGTACGCGATGACCTCGACTCACAGGCGCAGTGCCAGCATCGCGTGCTGCTGCAGGATCGCCTCTTTCCGGCCTGCCATCCAGCCCTGCTCGCCACGCCGGTGCACGAACGCCTGACCCTGCACGGCGAGCGCGAGATGGACTGGAGCCAGTGGCAGGTACAGGGTGGCGCCGATGTCGGCCAGCGCCGCGAGGGCATGAATTTCTCCGAGCCCGGCCAACTGCTGGATGCCGCGTGCGAGGGCCTGGGCATCGCGCTGGTCAGCGAGCTGCTGGCGGCACGCGCCTGCGAAAAGGGCCTGCTGCAGCCGCTGGATGAGGCACGCGTGCGCGGCCCGCGCTGGAGCTGGCTGGTGCATGAAGACAGCGCAGCCGATCCGCTGGTGATCAGCTTCTGTGAGTGGCTGCTGGCGAGCCTGCCCGCGGGAGCTACTTCTGCTGCAGCGCGCGCTTGACCGCCGCTTCGGCCAACGGCGCCATCACCGCATAGCCCTTTGCCGTTGGATGCACGCCGTCGTCGGCCAGCTGCGGATCCAGCCCTCCAGCGGCATTGGCCATCGGCGTGTAGTAGTCCAGATAGACCAGCTGCTGCGCATCGGCATAGCGCTTCAATGCCGAGTTCAATGCGCGCACCTTGGGCGCAGGTGCCGTGCCCGGCAGCCACGGGTAATCGCTGACCGGCAGCACCGATGCCAGCACCACGGCGATGCCATGTGCACGGGCCAGGTCCACCATCGCCTGCAGATTGTCTTCGATCATCGCCTGCGTGGACGGGCCGGTGTTGCCGGCGATGTCGTTGGTGCCGGCCAGGATCACCACCACCTGTGGCTCCAGTGCCAGCACGTCCTGCGGGAAGCGCACCAGCATCTGCGCCGTGGTCTGGCCGCTGATGCCACGGTTGAGCCAGCCCTTGCCGGGGAAGAATCCGGCACTGCCTTCCCTGCCCCAGCCTTCGGTGATCGAGTCACCGAAGAACACCACGCGCGGCTGGCCAGGCACCGCCGCAGGCAGTCGCGCATTGGCGTCTCGGTAACGCTGCAGTTCCGGCCAATCGGCCAGTCGCTGCTGCATGAAGCGAACCTCGTCGGGGCGCAGCTGGTCGATGGGCGTCTGCAGCAGCGGATTGACTGCGACAGTTTCTGCGGCAGCCAGCGGAGAAGCCAACGCGAGGCCCAGCGTCACGACGGTTGCAGCGGCAAGCTCAACAGGTCCACGCATGCGGGTACTCCTGAAATCATCTTCCGCAGTCTAACGCCATGCCCAGTGCTCAGCGTGCTGCCGTACGCGCCGCCACACCCGTGACTTTCGCCGGCATCCACATGCCCGGCGTCCAACCGCTGGCGGCCAGGATCGTCTTCGGGTTGTCCTGCTGGATCAGCGCACGCACCGCATCACGCTTGTCCTTGGCCTGCAGGTAATAGGCCTTGGCGATGCGGTAACCCACCCAGTACCCCAGGTCGTAAGGTTCCTGCGAGCCCGGCTTGTAGTTGTACAGCCACGGCGACAGATCGGTGCTGTCCAGATCCAGTGCGAAGGCACTTTCGATATGCACTTCCCGGCCACGGGTCCAGGCCGCGTGGCGACCGTTGCCGACGTTGCCGGAGATCAGCTCGGCGATGAACTCGGCGATGCCCTCGCCCAGCGATACACGGAGCACCGTCGCATGCGGGTCGCCCGGCTCGAAGTCGGTCAGGCCGGTCTGCTGGATATGCACGTACTCGTGCGCGATCACGTGGACGAAGCGATCCTGCACATTGGGATTCATGAAATCGGCTGCGCACAGCGCTTCCAGGCCGATGATCACACCGCTTTTCGAGGTCAGCCCGACCGGACGGCCACGGCCGACCGCGATGGTCACCGGCGGAAACGCGGCCTGCGGATAGATGGCCTGCAGGTTGGAAAACACCTGCGTCAGGCGTTGTTTCACCGCCGGCAGTTCGGCCAGGCAGCGTCGTCCCTGCGCATACAGTTCCGGCTGGTTGGCGATGGACTCGGCAATGCGCTCAGGGGTGACCCGGCGTGCCTTCGCCAGCTCGGCCAGGCCCGTCGAACCCTCGGCCATGTATCCCCGCAACTGCGCAACGCTGGGTTTACCGCCAGCGCTGTCGTAAAGCGCGTAGAAGCGACTGACATCCTCGGTGACGATCTGTGGCCCGGCCGGAACCGCTGCCGTGGCCACGCCTGCCGCCCCGGCACAGGCCAGGGCCAACAGGCCGCGCAGAATCATGGACATCGCTCCGTCCTTGGTGGAGTGCATGCGAAGCGCGCAATCTATCACTCCGCCCGGCCCACCGCAGCAGGCGGATGCGGGCGCCCCGGCGCTGTGCCAGACTCGCTTCGGCACCTGCCACGGAAGATGGAGCACCCCGCGATGATGATCGTTCCCGCCTACTGGGCCGAAGCCCGCCTGCAGGCCCGTTTCCGTGGCCGGCCGGTGGTGGTGCGCCGCTTCGGCTGGTCCGACGAGGGCCCTGCCGAGGCGCAGGTGCACGCCGACCGCCGCGCCAACGAAGCGCTCAATGCCATCCTCGCCGGACAGGCGCTGCCGCGCCGCGAAGTGCGCAGCAACTACGGCGTGGAGGGGGTGCCGATCCGCGAGCAGATCGTGCAGCGCGACGGCGACGTCGTCATTACCCGCAACAGCTATGGCGCGCTGTGCCTCAACAGCCCCGACGTGCTGTTCGCCGACATCGACCATGCGCAGCCGCCGGCTGGCTGCGTGATGCCTGCAGTCATCGCCGCAGCGCTGCTGTTCGCTGGTGCCATCGTCGGCACCCTGCTGTGGCACTGGCTGGTGGGACTGGTACTGGGCGTGGTGGCCGTTGTGCTGGTGAATGCCGCGATGCTGATGCAGCGCAAGCGGCGGCTGGCCGCCGCCGGTGGCGCCGAAGGTGTGGCGCTGCAGCGGATCGCGACCTTCAGCGAACAGCATCCCGACTGGCATCTGCGCGCCTACCGCACGCCAGCCGGACTGCGCGTGCTGGCCATGCATGCCACGTTCTCGCCCGAGGACGAGCAGCTGCAGGCGTTCTTCAAGGCACTCGGCACCGATACCCTGTACGCGCGCATGTGCCGGCTGCAGCACTGCTTCCGTGCGCGGCTGACACCGAAGCCGTGGCGCGTCGGACTGCGTTATCGCATCCGCCCGCCGGTGGCCGCCTGGTCAGCCGAACAGGCCAACAATCCGGATCGACTGGCCTGGATTGCCGAGTACGAAAAAAAGAGTGCCGGCTTCGCCGCGTGCGCCTATCTGCGCAGTTTCGGTGATACCTCCCGGGTGCATGCCAAGGCCGAGCATGTGCGCGATCTGCATGACCGGCTGTCGCACGCGCAGGATCGCCTACCGCTGGCGTGAGTGCAGCAGACGCTCAGTCAGCGCCCTGCACGAACGGCTGCCCTGCCAGGGTAGTGCCCAGCCGCACCGCGACCTGCTGCCCGCCCTTCTCGAAGGTTGTCGCGCACTGCTTTCCGCCCTTCTGGCATCCAACTTCCGGAAAGCCCTCAAGTGACTCGGGGGCGCCCTGTGCCGGACTCGCCTGCCAACCTGCCGCATCCAGCAGGCGCTTGGCCTTGGCATAGGGCATGCCGGCGACAATGCCCAATCGGGTCAGCTCAGCAGGAAACGACTGAGCATATGCCGTTGAAACCAGGGCCAACGACAACGTTGCAGCAAGGAGAATGGCTTTCATTGCACCGACCTGGAACGAGCGATCGGGTCCAGCCTAGATCATTTGCGCGGCGTGCGAATGTGCCGGTAACACGTCGTTACCGAGTCTCCACAGTTGATTGCAGAGCATCCACGGATGATCACTCTGCCGTTTCATTGCGCTGGGTTCCACAACGCAGCGCCTCCGAGGCAAGATCGCCGCGTAATCTGTTCTGAAACCAAGCGATCTTGAAGCGTTCGCGTGTGGGTTCTCCCGCAGGTAGCAGCCCCATCAATGCATCGCTCAACGCCGGACGCCACTCTTCCTGAGCACCTTCCAGATCCTGCTGATCGAAGTCCGCCGACGACAGGCGCTTCCATGGCAGCATCATCGTGTACTGGGAGGTGGAGACCAGGACGGTATCCGGGCGGCCCGGCCGGGATACGACCACGGTCATGATGGGGTAGTCATCGGTCCAGAGACCGTTGAAGTGTTTTGCAACGCGCTCCTGCAGACCCTGCCCGGCCAGAGCTTGCCGTGCCCAGGCCTGCTGCTGGGCAAACGAGCATGTGGCCGCCGGCATGCTGCGCAGCTCCGGATCCAGCTTCAGTATCGCTGGCCGGTCCAGCCGCGAAGTGATCAGATCCACCGTGACGTCCCTGGTCAACGGTGCTGCCTGCAGCGCGGCCTCGAACGCCGACAGCGCACCGATCGGCAGAAGCTCCGGCAAGCGCGGCTGGACGTCGGGCGCGTCAACCACCTGTACACGGGTGGTCAACCCATAGGCATCGCGCCGGATGACCCAGCGCTCAGATACAGAACCCCAGCCAGACCACTCGTACGTCACGTGCACGCTCATCCGTGGCTGGACCGCCATTGCCACGGGAGAAATCAACAACATGGCCAGCGCCAACATCCTTGCCTTCATGAGACTTTCCTATCTCTGTCGAACAGCAGCCGAACATGGCCCGGCTCCGCAGGATGCAGGAAGGCCGCCCGAAGGCGGCCTTGTGCAAAGCAGTCGAGCAAGCTCGACGCTACTTGGCGTTCTTCACGTAGGTGTCGAACCAGTTCAGCATTTCCGCCACCAGCTGCTCGTTGGACTCCAGCGCGGTGTACCAGTGCGGTTCGTTCGGCAGCATCACCAGGCGGGTGGTGCCGCCGTTACCGCGGATCGCCTGGTACAGCTTGCGCGACTGGAACGGCTCGGTGCCCGGGTTGGCATCGTCCTCGCCGTGGACCAGCAGCAGCGGCAGCTTGATCTTGTCGGCATAGAAGAACGGCGACGCCTTCACGTACACATCCTGCGCCTGCCACACCGAGCGGCGTTCGTTCTGGAAGCCGAACGGGGTAAAGGTCTTGTTGTAAGAACCGCTGGTCGCCACACCGGCCTTGAACAGCTTCGTGTGCGCGATCAGGTTGGCGGTCATCAGGCCACCATGGCTGTGACCGGTCACGCCGATGCGGTTGCGGTCGACCACGCCCATGTCCACCGCCTTGTCCACCGCTGCCTTGGCGTCGGCTTCCAGTTGCTCCAGGTAGGTGTCATAGGCGTTCTTCGGGTCGCCCACGATCGGGAACGACGCGTTGTCGATGATCGCGTAGCCGGCCAGCAGCATCAGGCGGTACGGCTGCAGACGGGTGAAGGTCTGCTGCGAACCGGACACCTGACCGGCCTGCGCGGCGTTGGCGAAGTCGGCCGGGTACGCATACAGGATCGCCGGCACACGCTGGCCTTCCTTGTAGCCCGGCGGCGTGTACAGGGTGAACGACAGGTCCACGCCGTCGGCACGCTTGTAGGTCACCAGCTGCTTCTTGATCTGGCGCACTTCCGGGGTCGGGTCGACCAGCTTGGTCAACGCGGTCGTGGTGGAGGCGAACTGTGCCTCGCCGGTCTTCGCGTCAGCCACCGCCTCACCCTGCTGGCGGACGAAGGCATTCGGCGGATCGATCACCGACTGGTGCCAGGTCAGGTAGCGGCCCGGCGTGCTGCTGAAACCGAGGAACTGCTCGTAGGCGTCGGCGCTGCTGCGGAACAGGCGCTCGCTCTTCAGCGTGCCCAGGTCCAGGCGGTCCAGGAACGGACGATCGCCCTGCGGCGAGGCACCACGGCCGCTGAGGAACACGTGGTTGCCGTCCTGGCGCACAACCTGCGCGCCATTCGGCAGGCGAGTGAAGACCAGGTTGCCGGGGTTGCCGTACAGCTCGTCGCTGGACATGTCCCACAGCAGGCGGCCTTCCTTCTTCGGCTGGTCCACATCGACGATGCGGGTCTGCATCCAGTGGCGGTTCTCGTCGTTCTCGAACTGGAACGCCACGGCTGGATCGGCGGTCCACGCGAAGCCTTCGAAGCGCTGCGCGGTGCGGGTGATTTCGGTCGGCTTGCCGTTGAACGGCGCCTTCAGCATCAGCACGCGATCACGATGCGGCACGCTCACCTTCCAGTCGCCCTTGTCCAGCGCTTCGGCATAGACCAGGGTGGCCGGATCAGTGGCACGCCAGTCGAAACCGCGCGGGCCTTCCGGCACGCCGTGCACCGGCACGCGGTCGGCCAGAGGCAGGCTGGCGATCGGCGTGCTACGGCCATTGCTGATGTCCAGCACGGCCACGTCGTTGGCGAAGCGCTGGTAGGTCACCGCATGCGAATACGGTGCTTTGATCGACTCGGTCAGTACATGCACGCCATCGGGTGCAGCGCTGACGTCGTTGAACAACGCCGGCTGCCCAACCGGACGCACGCTGCCGGCGGCAGTATCGACCACGGCCAGCTGCGAGGCACCGTAATAAGCGAACAGCTTCTCGTCATGCGCGCTGGTCAGCGTGTCGCGGGCTTCGTAGGTGCTGCTCTCGCCACTGCTGCCCAACGACTCCTGCGCATCCGGGCCGGTTGGCACACCGCCATTGGACGGCGCCGGGCCCTGGTTGGCTGGCACCAGCTTCACCAGCAGGCTCTGGCTGCCGCCCAGCCACTGCACGGTGTTGCCGAAGATCGGATTCAACTGCACGTTCGGAATCTGCTTCACCTGGCCGGTGGCCGCATCGCCCACCCACAGCTGCACGCTGGTATCGACCGCATTCTGGAAGGCGAAGTGGCTGCCATCGGCCGACCACAGCGCACCGGTGGCGCAGCCCTGCGGCAGGTTGACCTTGGTCTCCTTGCCACTGCCGATGTCGACCAGGGTGAAATCGGCCACGCAGGCCGGAATGCCGTAGCCGCCTGGGGTGTCATGGCGGCTGCGGTTCTTCGGCTCCAGGCGCACACCCGCCAGCTTCAGGTACGGCTGGGCAACGCGGCTGATCGACGGGTAGGTCTGCGCGGTGGTCAGCAGCAAGCGCTGGCCACCCGGGGCCACGTTCGGCGCCGGCGGCGGCGGCGCCTTCAGCACCTTGAGCAGGTGTTCCGGCGGCTTCGCGTAATCAGCGAAAGCCGGTCCAGCGGCCAGCAGGCCGACGGTGGCAACGGCAACAGCCGCCGCCAGAGAGGTTCGACGGATCAGCATCCTTATCCCCTGAGTGTGAATGGGTACCCGGCATCGGGCATGGACCCGAATCTAGCACCGCAGGGGTTGTCGTGAATGGGCCGGAAGGACTAGTGGCCGGATGGGGCAAAGTGGGACACGCCCGGAGAGGCCGGCGATAGGCCGGCATCTGCCAGGCGTGGTCTGTCATCACTGCTGGGCGTGCAGGTCCCAGGCGGTCAGGTAATCGGGGTCGACCACGATCATGCCGCTGTTGCGCATGCGGTATTCGCCTGGCTCGGCCCGCTGGTACTGGTCGAGCATGGGCGGCAGGTAGCGCTCGTGGCCATCGTCTTCGTCGGCCAGCACCACGCCTTCGTCGGCACTGATGCGCAGCACGGTGCCCGCGTACTGCTCCAGACCCTGCACCTGGCCGTCGCCACCATAGCGGGTGACACCCACCAGCACGACCTTTCCGATCATTTCCTCGGCCTTGGCATCGTCCAGTGGGGGCAGCATGGGATTGAATTCGTCGTTCATCGGAGCACCTCCAAAGCCTGTGGGGATAGCGTGGATTCGGCGGCCCACGTTGCCAGCGTCGACGGCAACGCAGGGATCTCTCTTGGGGCGCAAGTACCTGGATCGCAGGACCAACCGGGCAACGCCGGGGCGCGATGGGTGAACGGTGTGTGGGGCTGCGGGGGATGGCCATCTGCGCCGATGGCGTGACCGTGTCAGGTCAAGGTCAACACCACGCGTTGCGTTGCATACACGGTGAAGCGTGACAGCTGCACTGTAGCGGCATGAGGGCCTCCTGTTGAAGGTCACACGCGGGTGTGTTGCTCCGTTGGAACGAATGCTGCCACTCTGCGCGGAAGGAACAAGTGAAGATTGCAGGCGACCTGTAACAGGTGGTTCGCGCAGTACCCGTTCATTAAGCTGGCGCCCCACCCTGCTGCGGCACGCCTGCCACGGATGCCACGGATGCCACGGATGCCACGGATGCCACGCTAGAATGCGCCATGCGCACCGTACATGCCCTCCGCTACATCACCCCTTTACGGGAAGGTGGCTCCCTGCCGGCCGTGGTCGAGACCGACGACGACGGCATGGCCGTGCTGAAGTTCCGTGGCGCCGGCCAGGGCCCGAAGGCGCTGATCGCCGAGCTGATCGCCGGCGAAATGGCGCGCACGCTGGGCCTGCCGATTCCGGAAATCCTGTTCGTCGAGCTGGACCGCGAGTTCGCCCGCACCGAGCCCGACCCGGAGATCCAGGAGCTGATCCGCGCCAGCGAGGGCCTGAACCTGGGCCTGGACTACCTGCCCGGCGCGATCAACTACGACCCGGCAGCGATGCCGGTGGATGCCGACCTGGCCTCGCGCATCGCCTGGTTCGATGCGTTCACCAGCAATGTCGATCGCACCACGCGCAATCCCAACCTGATGGTGTGGCATCGGAAGCTGTATCTGATCGATCACGGCGCGGCGATGTACTTCCATCACGACTGGGCCAACGCCGGCGATGCCTGCGAGAAGCCCTTCGTGCTGATCCGCGACCATGTGCTGCTGTCGTTCGCCAGCCGCATCGCCGAGGTGGATGCCGAGCTGGCCGCCCGCCTGACCGATGCCGAGATCGAGCGGATCGTCGGCCTGGTGCCGGACAGCTGGCTGGTCAACGAGCCGGCATTCGACAGCCCGCAGGCCTATCGCCAGGGCTACATCGACTATCTCAAGCATCGCCTGAAAGTGCGTGCGGTGTTCGTGCAGGAGGCCATCCGTGCCCACGCTGCACACGTATGACTACGCGGTCATCCGCGTGGTACCGCGGGTGGAACGCGAGGAATTCATCAACGTCGGGGTGATCGTCTCCTGCCCCGGCGCACGCCATCTGGAAGCGGCCATCGAGATTGATCCGGCACGCCTGCACGCGTTCGCGCCAGCGCTGGACCAGGACGCGTTGCAGCCGTGGCTGGATGCGATCGTGGCCATCTGCCGCGGCGATGCCAGCGCCGGGCCGATCGCGCAGCTGCCGGCGCGCGCGCGCTTCCATTTCCTCACCGCCAAGCGCAGCTCGGTCGTGCAGATGTCGAGCACGCATGTCGGCCGCACCGCCGATCCTGCGGGCGTGGTGGAACACCTGATGACGAAGATGGTGCGCGTGCCGGAATGACAAGGCTACGCCCGCCGCATCGGCGCTAGGGACTCAGCCGAAATACCTCAACCGTCACATTGAATGCCTCGATGCGATGCCATTCGCTCCGCGCGTGGGGCAGGGATTCCACGCCCATGCCGATCTGGTACCTCACCGCGTCCGGACCTTCGCGCCAGTAATAGGGTTCACCGCTGCTCCAACCGCAGCAGACGTAACGCAACGCAGGCAGGCCGAACGTTGCATGCAGGAAGGCTTCGACCTTCGCTGCCCCGGCACCCGCAACCCGATAGTGGGCTTCCATCGGCTTGATGTAGGACGCATCGTCCTGGCTGCAGCCGATGTATTCCAGTCCTTCGGGTTTGCGTCCCATTGCCTGCAGGAAGTCCTGGCAGACCGTGTCAGGTCGGGCCAGGCCGTCGGCACGGCCATGCGCCTCCCACTCCGCCAGCGCCTGTGCTGGACTTTCGGCAGCCAGCAAACCGGTGGCGAACAGCAATGCAGGCAGTACCGGCAGCATGAAGCGCGCGAGACGTTCCGGCCATGGAGGCGACATGAGGGTGCGATCCTTCGCGGTTGATGGAAACCATGCTAACCGATGGTCGCGCTATCGCCGTGCCATGGTCTGTTCGTTGAACCACGCCACGCAGAAGTCGAGGAAGCTGCGCAGCTTGGGTGTCAGCTGGCGATCGCGCGGATACACCAGGTTGATCCAGGTCGACACCGGCACGTACGCCGGCAGCACTTCCACCAGTTCACCACGCGCCAATGCTCCGGCCAGCATTTCGTGCGGTTGCAGGATCAGCCCCAGCCCTCCGATGGCGGCGGTCAGCAGCGGCTCGGCCTGATTGACCATGAAGCGGCTGGACACCGGCACGGTCAGCACGCTGCCATCGGTGTCGCGGAAACTCCAGCGCGTGCGGATGATCGAATGTGCGAATCCCAGGCACTCGTGTCGGCTCAGATCGGTCGGATGGGTAATGGCCGGACGTGCAGCGAGATAGCCCGGCGACGCACACAGCGCCAGCGGATACGGCCCCAACCGTCGCGCCACCAACCCGCTGTCGGCCAGATCGCCGGTGCGGAACACCAGATCAAAGCCGTCTTCAACGATATCCACCAGGCTGTTGGACAGGTTCAGATCGACCTGCACGTCCGGGTACTGCTGCAGGTAGGCCACCACGGCTGGTCCCAGTCCATGCACGCCGAAGGTGACCGGTGCGCTGATGCGCAGGCGCCCCATCGGCCGTCCACGCGCCACTTCGGCCAGCTGCTCGGCCCCCTCCACTTCTTCCAGGATCACTCGCGCACGGGCCAGGTAGGCCTGGCCGAAGTCGGTCAGGCTCTGCTTGCGCGTGGTGCGGTTGAGCAGGCGCACGCCCAGATGGTGTTCCAGCGACTGCACGTGTTTGCCGACCAGCTGCGGCGACAGGTCCAGCGCATCGGCAGCCGCTGCGAAGGAGCCGACCTCGGCCACTTTGACGAACGTACGCAGGGGAGCGATCAGGTCCATTGCAAACAATTGTTTTTCAATGAAACACCAGATTACCCCTTATTCTGGATGCAGGCCACGCGCACAGTAGCCCTCACCTTTCCGCCGGACCCTGCGCCGGCCTTGTCCAGGAGCCCCCATGAGCCAGGTTGTCCGCATCCACGAATACGGCAATGCCGATGTACTGCGCATCGACGACATCGACGTTCCCGCCCCCGCCGCCGACGAGGTCCAGATCCGGGTCAAGGCCATCGGCCTGAACCGCGCCGAGGTGATGTTCCGCAACGGCGCCTATCTGCAGGAGGCGCAGTTCCCCAGCCGGCTGGGCTACGAAGCGGCCGGCGTGGTCGAAGCCCTCGGCAGCGCGGTGAGCGGATTCGCCGCGGGCGATGCGGTCAGCGTGGTACCGCCGCTGGATATCGCCCGCTGGGGCACCTACGGCGAACTGGCCAACGTGCCGGCACGACTGGTGGTCAAGCACCCGCAGGCACTGGACTTTGAAACGGCCGCCGCGGTGTGGATGCAGTACGTCACCGCCTGGGGTGCGCTGCTGGAGCAGGCGCACCTGTCCGCCGGGGATTTCGTCATCATCACCGCTGCCAGCAGCAGCGTCGGCCTGGCCGCGATCCAGATCGCCAACGCGGTGGGCGCCACGCCGATCGCGGTAACGCGTGGCCCAGGCAAGCGCCAGGCCCTGCTCGATGCCGGTGCCGCCCATGTCATCGCCACCCAGGAACAGGATCTGGGGGCCGAAGTCGCGCGCATCACCGGCGGCGCCGGTGCCCGCGTGGTGTTCGATCCGATCGGTGGCCCGCAGTTCGTGCCGCTGACCGAGGTGATGGCGCGTGGCGGCATCCTGCTGGAGTACGGCGCGCTGAGCAGCGAACCCACGCCGTTCCCGCTGTTCAACGTGCTGGGCAAGTCGCTCACGCTGAAGGGCTACCTGTATTCGGAAATCGTCTCCGACGATGCCGCGCTGGCACGTGCCAAGGCGTTCATCGTCGATGGCCTGGACAAGGGCACGCTGGCACCGAAGATCGCCAGGGTGTTCCCGTTCGCGCAGATCCAGGACGCACACCGTTACCTGGAATCGAACGAGCAGATCGGCAAGGTGGTGGTGACGCTGTAATCCCCCGGCGGCAGCGACAGGCCCACAACGGGCGCGTCGCTGCCGCAGGCTCAGGCCATTGAAGGCCCGCGGCTCTCATGCTGGCGGCTGTCGAGGGCGAGCTGGTGCTCGCGCTGCCGGTTGTCACCGGCCAGATCATTCACGGTCTGCTCCATCGAGCGCGCGGGCTGCGCCGTATCCACGCTGGCGCGCTCACCTGGAATCAACCCGGCAACCCACAGGCGATCTCCGGCCATCATCACCCGGTCGACGCGCCCGGCATCGTCGATGCCATTGCGCTTGGATTCCAGCACCGCCTGCATCACGTGCTCGTCGCCGATGCTGCCAGGCGCGCCCTGGCGGATGCGCTCGAACAGCGCGGCATCTCTGGGTGACAGCGATTCCACACCACTGCGCTGCGGCGCGGGTTCCGGTGGCGCCGGACCAGCGACCGGCGGATTCGCCGCCGCCTGCTGCCGCGCCTGCACCTGCTCCGGCTGGAACTCCGCCCGTGTATAGGGCGGACGCTGCGGCGGCCAGTTCTCCGCGCGATCGAACTCGGTGGTCGGCGCATGCTCGCGAGCGACGGCGGCATCGTTCAACTGCCGGCGCGCATCCGCGTCGATGATGCCGCCCGGGCGCAGTGGCAGGCCGTAGTCCTGCTGGAAGGTGCGCATGGCTGCCTGCATGCCGGCATCAAACGTGCGCGCCTCGCGCTCGGCACGTGGGTTCGGTTCGGTCAGGTACCCCAACGCCTCCAGCTGGCGGCGCATCTCGAACACCGGCTCGCCCTTCTCACCGGGGCCCAGGTTGCCGTCGGCCAGCGGCCCGGTCAGGTCGGTCACCGTACGGCGCTTGAAGTCCGGATCGACCGCCAGCGTGTCGCTGCGCATGCGCTCCAGCAGCGCATCGTCGATGCGGCCATTGGCGGGACTGATGCCCCGCTCGGTCTGGAAGCGGCGCACGGCCTGCTCGGTGGAGACGCCAAAATCACCGTCGGGCTTGATCGCTGCATTGGCGTTGTTGCGGATGTCCAACCGCTGCAGGTACTGCTGCGCTTCCAGCACCTGCTGGTTGGCGTCACCCCGGTGCAGGTCCAACGCCCCGGCGGGCGCCTGGAGGGTTGGCACCGGCATCTGGAAGCCTGGCTGCTGCACACGCTGGACCAGGCCAGCGACCTGGGATTCCCATCCGGTGGCCAGCGTGGCGATGGCGTCCGGATAGGGACTGCCGTTGATCAGCTCACCGCCATTGACCGAGGCCCGCGCCTGCCGGTAGTCGGCATGGTTGGCGTTGACGTTGTCGGACAACCGCGCACCGAACATGCCATCGCGCATCCCCACCACCAGCACCTTGGTGGCGATTTCCGCCTGGGCAGCCCGTTCCGGATGCTCGACCAGCTCGCGGCCCATGCCCAGTGCCTCGCCCAGCCGCTCGTAGTTGTTGACGTGGGTAAGGTGGGCAAAGCCCCGGCCGAAATATTCCTCGCCGCCGAAGTAGCGCAGATCCACCGCCTGCTTCCTGCCCCAGTCTTCCTCGGGCGCGGCGAAATCACGCGATTCGTGCTGCGCCGTGGCCAGCACGTAGGCAATCTGCCGATGGTCGGTAATGCCGTTGTCGATGCAGGTGCGCACGATCATCTCGACCGACTGGTCCCGGGTCAGGCCGAAGCCCACCCCACCTTTTCCATAGCCTTCGCTCATCCTTCAGCTCTCCAGTTCCGGAACGCATCCGTTCGTCAGGGGACGGCCTACTTCAGCAGGTCCGATTCGGTAGGGGCCTCGCCCCTGCAGGTGTCATAGCGGCGCTGCAGCAGCGTGCGCGGCTCGGTTCCGCGCAGCTGGATGACCTTGTCCTCGCGCTCGCACGGGCTGACCTTCGCACGCAGCACGAACCGCCCATTGTCGATATGGTCGATGTCACGCCCACCGATGGCCGCTTCCAATGCCTTGGCACGCACATAGCGGTTGCCCTTGGCGTCGAACAGGTAGAACGCATGCACCGGTACGTTGTAGACACCGTTGTTGTCCTGCCACACCTGCAGGTCCGGCACGCCATCGCCATTGAAATCCGAAGCGGCCAGCAGCACGGCGGCCGCCCCCTGGGCATCGGCACCAGCGCGGGTCAGGCGCGGCTGCACGCCCGTGACCGCCACGTTGCGCCCACCACGGGTCACGCTCATGCTGCGCACCCGGCAGGTCGTCACGTTGTCGGTGCCACTGCAATCGGCCACCTGGAAAACCACCTGCAGTGCAGGCGTGATCCTGCCCTCGCCGGGCCGCAGGATGATCCTGCCCTGTTTGTCGGGCGCGGCATCGGCGGTATGCACAGCGGCCTGCGCGGGCGCCGGGGCCGCCTTGGCTTCCGCCACCAGCGCCGCCACAGCACCGCCCTGCAACTGACGGGCACGCAGCAGGGTCATGTGCGTGCGGCACTGCTGTGCATCCAGCTGGGCAACGGCCGTGCCACCTTCCGGGCAGCGGCTGTCGCGCTGGCGCAGCCATTGCCGCTGCAGGTCGCGCAGCACCTGCTGGTCACTGGCCGTCAGCGCGGAGCGCGCCGCGCTGTAGGCGGCGTTGAGCGCATCGTCGTGCACCTTGAATTCAGCGTCGGCACAACGACGCTGGGCGTCCAGCGCGTTGCCCGCGGCCGCCATGCAGGGCGCATGGGCGGGGCTCAGATAGCGCGCATCGCCGGCGATCAGTTCGGCACCGCTGGGCACCTTGCGTACGGCGGGCTGGGGTGACGCCTGCGCGCTTGCCCCCAGGCACGGGCCAAGCAGAAGCAGTCCTGCCAGCAACCGGGTGACACGCCCCGGCAGGCGTTCAGAATTCAGCATGCGATTCCTTCCCTGGGGGCTTTGACCGGCCCCGTCCTGTTCCGATGATGGATGCTGCCCGCTCGCCAGCGCAACTTCAGCGACAACGGTCACAGCCCCCCATGCCGTGTTCAGGCCGGCAGCCGCTATTTCGGCAGGGCGAAGGCCATCACGTAATCGCCGTTCGGGGTTTCCATGAAATGGTGGCCGCCAGCCATGATCACCACGTATTGGCGCCCGCCCTGCGCGTATACCATCGGCGTGGCCTGGCCGCCGGCAGGCAACGTGGCGTGCCACAGCTCCTTGCCGGTCTTCAGGTCGATGGCACGCAGCAGGTCATCGGTCGCGGCGGCGATGAAGATCAGTCCGCTGGCAGTCACCACCGAGCCGCCGTTGTTCGGCGTGCCGATCTCGATCGGCAGGCCGGAGCGGATGCCGAACGGTCCGTTGCCGCGCGCACTGCCGAACGGACGGTCCCACAGCAACTTACCGGTGCGCAGGTCGATGGCACGGATACCGCCATAGGGAGGCTGCTTGCACAGCAGACCGGTGAACGGCAGCCGCCAGCCAGCGTTGACCTGGATGCCATACGGCGTGCCCACCTGCGGGTCGCCCGCGCCTTCGGCACCGCCCTTGTCGAACCGGATCTTCTCGCGTGGCAGCCAGCCCAGCCGGTCAGCCTCGGCACGTGGCACCAGCCGGTTGTAGTTGGGCATGTCGTTGTAGTTGGCCACGATCACGCCGCGGCGCGTATCGATGGACACGCTGCCCCAGTCCGAGCCACCGTTGTAGCCGGGGTACTCGATGGAATGGCGCTCGCTGCTCGGCGGCGTGTAGAACCCTTCGTAGTACGCCTTGCGGAACTGGATGCGGCAGACCAGCTGGTCGATCGGGGTGATGCCCCACATGTCACGCTCGGTCAGGTCATATTCGCGACGCAGCGTGTGGTACAGCGAGAACAGCTGGGTGGGAGAACGCTGCTCGGGTTCGACGCCGCCGACCGGTACCTTGCGCTCTTCGGCGGCGGTCAGGAGCTGGCCGTTGCGGCGATCAAGGATGTACATGTCGCCCTGCTTGGTCGGCAGCAGGATCGCCGGCACCTTGCCCGCCGCCGTCGGGTAGTCGATCAGGCTGGCCTGCGACCCCAGGTCGTAGTCCCACACATCCTTGCGCACTGCCTGGAAATGCCAGACCGGCTTGCCGGTGGCCACGTCGATCGCCACCAGCGATGTCGCGTAGCGGTTCTGGTTCTCCGTGCGCGAGCCACTCCAGTAATCGCCCGCGGCATTGCCCAGCGGCAGGTAGACCAGGCCCAGCGCCTCATCACCGGTGGCCGTGGTCCACATGTTGGGCGTGCCCCGCGTGTAGGTCTGCTCGCGCGGTGGCAGACCGCTGCGCTCGGGCTGGTCCATGTCCCACGCCCAGCGCAGCTTGCCGGTGATCGCGTCGTAGGCCTGGATCACGCCTGAGGGCGCATCGCGGCGCTGCCCGTCCAGCACCTGATGACCGGTCACGATCACGCCGCGCACGATGGCCGGCGGCGAGTTGATCGACACGTAACCCGGTGGCACCTCGCCCATGCCCAGGGTGATGTCGACCTGGCCGTTGTTGCCGAAGTTGGCGCAGGGGCGGCCGCTGTCCGCGTCCACCGCGATGATGCGACCGTCCAGCGTGCCTTCAATGATGCGCGCCCAGCACGTTGGACGACTGCCCGGCGCAGCGCTGCGGGTGACGCTGGGCGGCGGTTCCGGCAGCGCCAGATCAGCGGCGACATCGGCCAGTGCCGCGTCGGCAAGGGTCGGCATGCTGGGCTGCTCGTAATAGCTCACACCACGACAGGCAGCGGTATAGGGAATCGAAGCATCCTTTACCTTTGGATCGAACCGCCACAGTTCCTTGCCGCTGGCAGCATCAAGCGCGATCAGGCGGTTGCGTGCGGTGCACAGGTACAGGCGGTCGCCGATCTTCAGCGGCGTGGTTTCGGCGCCCCAGCGCTTCTTCGGCATATCGCCGGTACGGAACTGCCAGGCCGGCTGCAGCGTGGCCACATTGGCCGGGGTGATCTGCTGCAGCGGCGAATAGCGGGTACCCGCATTGCTGCGGCCCCACGCCGGCCAGTCGCCCTCGGCGGGCTGGTCAGCCGGCTGCAGGCCCGTGGTATCGCGCGTAGGTTCCAGTCCGGCGCTGATCGCGCCTTCCGGGAACGGCTGATGCCCA
Organism: Stenotrophomonas veracruzanensis; assembly: GCF_032911525.1. Classification (NCBI taxonomy): domain Bacteria; kingdom Pseudomonadati; phylum Pseudomonadota; class Gammaproteobacteria; order Lysobacterales; family Lysobacteraceae; genus Stenotrophomonas; species Stenotrophomonas veracruzanensis. The sequence goes on along the minus strand of NZ_JAWJTI010000005.1, from coordinate 59,871 downwards.
TCCACTTCACCATGCGGCGCGAAAGCCAGGCCGAAGGCGGCCACGAACACCAGCATCAGCACGCCCGCCACGCTGCGCGACAAGCGCTTGGAGACCGGCTCGTGCAGGGTGGGCGCCAGCAAGGCCAGCGCGATGCCCAGCGCGGTCACCAGGCCCAGCCGCGGCACCCAGCGCCAGTAGTCGCTGCCCGACTCCCACCAGGTCCACAGCAGCGTACCGGTGAACACCAGCGCATACAGCAATGCACCGCTGCGGCGGTTGCCGAACAACAGGATTCCGCTGGCCAGCAGGCCGAGCCCGGCGATGGCGTAGTACGCCGAGCCGCCAAGGCTGAGCAGCCACGCACCGAGCCCGCCGATGACCAGGCCGAGCACGACCAGCAGCAGCGACAGCACGGTGACAAGGGGGTGCCGGGAGGCGCGAACGGGAGCAGGAGCGGACTGCGGCGTGGCAGACATCGTCGATCTCCGGGGGCAGCATGCGCCGTTATCCCACCGCCTGCGTGAAGCGCGCGCGTATGTGTGGCATCCGGATACGACGACGCCGGCACAAAGCCGGCGTCGTCGGGTACCTCAGGCTCGCGGCAGGATCACTCCTGCGCGGCGTCCTCGCTGCTGGCAGCAGCCGGTGCGCCGTCGGTCGTGGCCGGAGCGGCGGCAGCCACCTCGTCCTCGTCCTCGTCGATCGAGGCATCCATGCGCTCCACCGCCTGCAGCTTCTCGTCCTTGGACAGGCGGATCAGGGTCACGCCCTGGGTGTTGCGGCCGACGCGGCTGATTTCCGAGCCACGCGTACGCACCAGGGTGCCACCATCGGAGATCAGCAGGACTTCGTCGCTGGAGCCCATCAGCACCGCGGCGACCAGCTTGCCATTGCGCTCGGTGGTCTGGATGCCGATCACACCCTGCGTGCCACGGCCCTTGCGCGGGTAGTCCGGCAGCGGGGTGCGCTTGCCGTAGCCGTTCTCGGTCGCGGTCAGGATGTACTGCACACTGGCGTCGTCGGCGCCGTCGATCACCGCATCGCCCGTGGCGGCGGCTTCCTCGACACCATTGTCGTCCTCGTTCTCGTCCTCGATGCCACCGGCACTTTCGGCCACGATCAGGCTGACCACTTCCTCGCCGGCCGGCATCTTGATGCCACGCACGCCGGTGGCGGTACGGCCCATCGAGCGGACCTTGTCCTCACCGAAGCGCACGGTCTTGCCGTTGGAGGCGAACAGCAGGATGTCACGCTGGCCGTCGGTCAGGCCAACGCCGACCAGAGCATCGCCCTCGTCCAGGTTGATCGCGATCTTGCCGCGCGCCAGACGGAAGGCGAACTCGCCCAGCGGGGTCTTCTTGACCGTACCGTTCTTCGTGGCGAAGAACACGAACTGGCCATCGGCGTACTCGCGCACCGGCAGCACGGCCTGCACGCGCTCGCCGGGTTCCAGCGGGATCCAGTTGATGATCGGACGGCCGCGGGCGTTGGAGCCAGCCTCGGGCAGCTGGTAGACCGGCAGCCAGAACACCTTGCCCGAACTGGTGAAGGTCAGCAGCGTGTCGTGCGTGTTGACCAGCCACAGCTGTTCGATGAAATCCTCTTCCTTGGTGGACGCTGCGCTGCGGCCACGGCCACCACGGCGCTGGGCGCGGTACACGCTCACCGGCTGGCGCTTCACGTAGCCGGCATGCGACACGGTGACCACCACGTCTTCCGGCGCGATCAGGTCGAGGATGTCCAGGTCTTCTTCGCTGTGGCGGATTTCGGTACGACGTTCGTCGCCGAACTCGGCCCTGACACTGATCAGCTCTTCACGGATCACCTGCAGCAGGCGATCGGGATCTTCCAGGATGTGGATCAGCCCGGCGATCACTTCCAGCAGCTGCTTGTATTCCTCGGTCAGGCGGTCCTGCTCCAGCCCGGTCAGGCGGTGCAGGCGCATTTCCAGGATCTGGGTGGCCTGGATCTCGGTCAGCTGGTAGCCGCCTTCGATCAGGCCCACGCCCTTGGGCAGGTCATCCGGACGCGAGGCTTCGGCACCGGCAGCGCCCAGCATCGAACCGACCAGGCCCGGCTCCCACAGGCGCGCGAGCATGCGCTCGCGGGCTTCGGTGGGGTTCGGCGAGGTCTTGATCAGCTCGATCATCTCGTCGATGTTGGCCAGCGCGACGGTCAGGCCTTCCAGCACGTGGGCACGGGCACGCGCCTTGCGCAGCTCGAATACCGTACGGCGGGTGACCACTTCGCGGCGGTGGCGGACGAACGACTCCAGCATCTGCTTGAGGTTCATCAACTGCGGGCGGCCATCGACCAGCGCCACCATGTTGATGCCGAACACCGATTCCATCTGCGTCTGCTGGTACAGGTTGTTCAGCACAACCTCGGCAGATTCACCGCGCTTGATTTCGATGTAGATGCGCATGCCGTCCTTGTCGGACTCATCGCGCAGCTCGCTGATGCCTTCGATCTTCTTTTCCTTGACCAGCTCGGCGATCTTCTCGATCAGACGCGCCTTGTTCACCTGGTAAGGAATTTCGGTGACGATGATCGACTCACGGCCGTTGTCGGCCACTTCGATATCGGCCTTGGCACGGATGCGCACACGGCCGCGGCCGGTGCGGTAGCCGGCAACGATGCCGGCGGTGCCATTGATGATGCCGGCAGTCGGGAAATCCGGACCCGGGATGTACTCCATCAGGCCGTCGACATCGATTTCCGGATTGTCGATCAGCGCGATGCAGGCGTTGATCGATTCGGTCAGGTTGTGCGGCGGGATGTTGGTCGCCATGCCCACCGCGATACCGGCCGAACCATTGACCAGCAGGTTCGGGAACCGGGTCGGCATGACCGTCGGCTCCAGTTCCTTTTCGTCGTAGTTGGGCTGGAAATCGACGGTTTCCTTGTCGATGTCCGCCATCAGCTCATGCGCCAGGCGCGACATGCGCGCCTCGGTGTATCGCATCGCCGCAGCGGAGTCACCGTCGACCGAACCGAAGTTACCCTGGCCATCGACCAGCATGTAGCGCAGCGAGAACGGCTGTGCCAGACGCACCAGCGTGTCGTACACCGACTGATCGCCATGCGGGTGGTACTTACCGATGACGTCACCGACGATACGCGCCGACTTGAAGTAGGGCTTGTTGCTGTGCGCGTTCAACTCGTTCATCGCGAACAGCACGCGGCGATGCACCGGCTTGAGGCCGTCGCGCGCATCCGGGAGCGCGCGGCCCACGATCACGCTCATGGCGTAATCGAGATAGCTCTTGCGCATCTCGTCTTCCAGGTTGACCTGGATGATTTCCTTGGCGGTTTCTGCCATTCGGGTTCCGTTGTCTGGTAGCGGTCCAGTCCGGCGCAGCCCTCTGCGGGAGGGGGTCGCGCCGGAACCTCGATTCAACCTGTGGATACTACCACAACAGGCCGTTTTCCGCCTCCCTTTACGGGGATTTTACCGGCACAAATCAGGAACTTAGGGCCCCATGCCGCCCCTGTAGAGCCGAGCCCATGCTCGGCTGCGGCGGATTCACTGGCTGAGCCGAGCGTGGGCTCGGCTCCACAGACATCCGCGACCCTGCCCGCCTCAGCCGCCGAAGGCGGCACGCATGTTGTCAGCGGTCGGGTTCAGGATCACCCCGCGCTCGGTCACGATGGCATCGATCAGTTCACCCGGGGTGACGTCGAACACCGGGTTCCAGGCGGCAATGCCTTCGGCCACGGTGCGGGTCCCGCCCACGCCATACAGCTCGCCCGGGTCGCGCTGCTCGATCTCGATCTGGCTGCCGTCCACGGTGTCCATGTCCACGGTCGAGGACGGCGCCACCACCATGAACCTGACCCCGTGGTGGCGGGCGGCGATGGCCAGCTGGTAGGTGCCGATCTTGTTGGCGGTATCGCCATTGGCGCAGATGCGGTCTGCACCGACGATCACCCACTGCACCGCGCCGGTCTTCATCAGGTGCGAGGCGGCCGAGTCGGCAATCAGGGTGGCGTCGATGCCATCCTGCTGCAGCTCCCACACGGTCAGGCGCGCGCCTTGCAGCCACGGCCGGGTCTCGCCGGCGAACACGCGGGCGATGCGGTGCTGGGCCATGCCGGCACGGATCACGCCCAGTGCGGTGCCGAAGCCTGCGGTGGCCAGCGAGCCGGTGTTGCAGTGGGTCAGCACGCCGCTGCCGGCGTCGATCAGGCCCGCGCCCAGCGCGCCCATGTGGCGGTTGGCGGCCAGGTCTTCCTCCGCGATGGCCTGCGCCTCCGCTTCCAGCAGAGCCTTCCAGTCGGCGCCGGCGGCGTTCAGGCAGCGACGCATGCGCGCCAGCGCCCAGGCCAGGTTGACGGCGGTCGGGCGCGACGCGTTCAGGCGCTGCAGCGCCGGTTCCAGCTGCTGCAGCGCGTGCGCACCGTCTGCGGCCTGCACGTCACGTGCGGCCAGCACCACGCCCCAGGCCGCGGCAATGCCAATCGCCGGTGCACCACGCACGGTCAACGCGTGGATGGCGGCGGCAACCTCGTCACTGTCATGGCAGACCACATGCTCGACCACGAACGGCAGCTTGCGCTGGTCCAGCAGTTGCAGGGCATCGCCGGTCCACAGGATCGGGCGGATATGGTCGTAACGGGCGTAGTCGATGTCGGAGGCAGTGTTCATGGGCCCATTGTAGGGCCACGCCCCGCGCGGTTGGAGCCTGCCCGGGCTCAATTCACCGAGAATTCGGCGCGGCAGCCGCCGTCCACCCAGATCCCGTTGCGGTTCCAGCCCCAGGTGTTGCCTTCCTCGCACGGGGTGCTGGACAACTGTTCGGTGACGACGGCGCCGACCGAAATGCTCGCGCCACAGAAGCGGCGCTTCTTCGACTTCGACTCGCAGGTCAGACGGCGTGGCACGTCAACAAAACGGCCGTCCTCGTCAGCCACTTCGAAATCCCCCTGGCAGCCGCGGCTGGTCCACACTTCGTTACGCTTGTAGCCCCAGCCCTGCCCTTCCCGGCACGGCAACGCCGACAGTTGGCGCAGCAGGCGTACCGGCGCCCCATCCAGGCGCACCGGACAGCTCTGCGGACGACCGTTGGATTCGCAGCGCACCACGCGGCGAACCAGGCGTTTGCCTTCATTCGCTGCCGGAATGGCCCCCGCGGCGCGGCGCGCGCGGAACTCGGCGCGGCAACCCAGGGTGACCCAGACACCACTGCGGTCGGTGCCCCACTCGCTGCCACGGATGCAGCTGCTGTTGGAGAGCTGGCGGACAAGGTCGATGCCATTGCTGACATCGATATCGCAATGCACCCAGCCCATGTCGCGCGATTCGCAGGTCACCACTTCGCCGTCATACCCCACCTGCTGGGCAGACGCCGACGACGGCAGCCAGGCACCCCACAACGCAATGGAGTAGACCGGAGCCGCGACGACCGCAAACCACTTGACCAATGCCTTCCCCAACAGGAGTGGACGAATTCCGATGCGAGTGTCCCGCATCTGCCGTGATAAGAGCATCATCCTGCTTACCGAAGCAAGCGCGGAAATGCGGCAATCCGTTCAGTCTTCGATATTCAGAAAACCCTGAAGATCAGGCGTGGGCGAAGTCATAGGCCAGCACGTCGGCGATGCGTGGCGTGCGGTTCATCGCCATCAGCAGCCGATCGACACCCACCGCCACACCCGCGCACGCCGGCATTGATGGGAGTGCGGCCAGCAGTGCCTCGTCCAGCGCCGGCTGCACCTGGCCGCGTTCGTGCCGGCGCTGCAGGTCACGCTGGAAGCGCGTGCGCTGCTCCTGCGCATCGTTCAGTTCGTGATAGCCGTTGGCCAGTTCCACCGCACCCAGATACAGCTCAAAACGCTCGGCCAGCGGCGGCGTGCCGGCGCGGATGCGGGCCAGCGCCGCCTGGCTGGCCGGCCAATCGTGGACCACGGTCATCACCGTGTCATCGAAGTGCGGCTGGATGTGATGGGTCATCAGCAGGTCCAGCCAGTCGTCGCGGGTCAGCCCTACCGGGTCGATGTGCACGTCGCCGAGCGCGGCGCGCAGCGCGGCTTCGTCAGCCTCGAACGGGTCCACGCCCACATGCTGCTGGAACAGTTCGCGGTAGCTCAGCACGCGCAGGGTCGCACTGCGTCCGACCAGGGCCAGTGCCTGACCGACCAGCTCGGCGGTCTCCTGCACCAACCGGTGGTGGTCCCAGCCGACCCGGTACCACTCCAGCATGGTGAATTCCGGGTTGTGGCGACCACCCGCTTCGCCGTTGCGGAAGACCCGGCCCAGCTCGTAGCAGTCGCCCACACCTGCCGCCAGCAATCGCTTGAGCGGGTACTCCGGCGAGGTGCGCAGCCAACGGCGACGGCCACCGGCATCGACATGCCCGGTGAAATCGGTATGGAAGCTGTCGATATTGGGCTCGGTGTTGCCTGCAACCGACAGGATGGGTGTTTCCACCTCCAGCACTTCGCGCTCGGCGAAGAAGCGGCGCACCAGCGCATTGAGCGCAGCGCGCTGCTGCAGCGCGTGCAGCAGGGCCTCACTCACAGGATGCCCTCCGGGCGCGGGTGGTCCAGCGGCAGGGTCAGCAGATCGCGGGTGTCATCGATGTATCCGCTGGCCAGGTACAGGCGACGGGCGAGCTCGTTGTGGTGGTTCACTTCCAGGCGCAGGCGGCTGACGCCACGGCCACGCGCGCGCTGTTCGCAGATGGCCAGCGCCTGCTTGCCGCGGCCACGACCGCGCGCACGATGGCTCAGGTACAGCTCGTCCAGCAGCATGAAGTGGCCGCCCTGCTCCAGGCTGAAGCCCATCGCGATCACTGCGTAACCAACCACCTCGCCCGCCTCGTCCAGCCACAACAGCACTTCGCCGTTGCGAGGGTCGGCCAGCAGTGCATCCACGCCGCGACGCACGCGCGCGTCATCGAAGTCGATCTTGTCTTCGGCATAGAACTCGCGCATCAACGCGATCAACTGCTCTTCGTCGGCGCGGGTGGCCAAGCGGAAATCCAGCGGGGCGGTCTGCATCGGTATTCCTTTGTGTTTCATGCCGGGCGCGAGGCACCGGCGGGGTCATCATTCGTGTTCGGCAAGGTAGGCCAGCAGGCGGTCTTCGTCCCACACGGGCACACCCAGCGATTGCGCCTTGTCCAGCTTGGAGCCGGCCTCGGTACCGGCCACCACGAAACTGGTCTTCTTCGAAACGCTGCCGGAGACCTTGGCACCCAGCGCTTCCAGGCGCTCCTTGGCGGCATCGCGGGTGAGCTGGGCCAGGGTGCCGGTCAGCACCACGGTCTGCCCATCCAGCGGGCCGGCCACGATCTCGGCCAGCGCCGGCGCCATCGCCAGGATCCGCTGCATCGCCTTTTCGGCCGCCAGCAGCATCGCGCCATGGCCTTCGGCGTCCAGCCACGCAGCCAGACCGCGTGCGATGTCATCGGGCAGGCCTGCGTTGACGAACTGGCCATGCTCGGCGTCGAGCACGGCCTGCGCGCCAGGCAACGCAGCCACCAGCTTCTCCGCACGCAGGCGGGTGATGCCGGGGATTTCCGACTCGACCAGCAGCTGCGCCAGATCCAGCCCTTCGCGCAGCTTGGCACTGGGCGCATGCACATCACTGATGCGCACCTGGCCGACCTGCAGCAGGTCATCGATGGCCTGCTGGTTGCCCTGCTGCTCGAAGAAGTGGCCGAGCGAGCGCGCTACTTCGCCACCGATGTCCGGCACACGCTTGAACAACGGCCACGGCAGGTGGCGGATCAGCTCCAGGTCACCGAACCACTGCGCCAGCGCCTTGGCCGTGCTTTCGCCCACATGCTCGATGCCGAGCGCGAACAGCAAACGCTCCAGCGTGGCGGCACGACTGGCGTCGATCGCCGCGATCAGGTTGTCGGCCCACTTGGTGGCGATCTTCTTCGTGTTCCATTCGAAGCTGGCGGGCTGCACCAGCGCCTGCGCGCGCCAGCCCGGATCGTTGCCGTCCAGCTTCAGCACCGCATTGAGCACCGCACCACTGCCTTCGGCCGGCAAATGCAGCTTCAGCGCAGCAGCCAGTGCGGAAGGGTCCTCGGCATCCAGCACAAGCTTCAGGTGCAGCAGCTGGTCACGGTTGAGCCGGTACAGGTCGGCCACACTCTTGACGATGCTGGCGTCGACCAGGGTTTCGATGTACTTGTCGCCGAGGCCATCGATATCCATCGCACGACGCGAAGCGAAATGGGCAATGGCCTCCTTGCGCTGCGCAGGGCAGGACAGCTCACCCGAACAGCGCCATGCGGCGGCACCTTCCTCGCGCACGATTTCCGAGCCGCACACCGGGCAACGCGTCGGCATCTGCCACGGCGTGGTGCCCTGCGGGCGGCGATCGAGGATGACGCTGACCACTTCCGGAATCACATCGCCGGCCCGGCGCACGATCACGCTGTCGCCCACCCGCACATCCAAGCGTGCGATCTGATCGGCGTTGTGCAGGGTGGCATTGGACACGATCACGCCGGCCACAGCCACCGGCGCCAGTCGCGCGACCGGCGTGGCGGCACCGGTGCGGCCGATCTGGATCTCGATGGCCTCCACCGTGGTGCTCTGTTCCTGCGCCGGGAACTTGTGCGCGATGGCCCAGCGCGGCGCACGCGAGACGAAGCCCATCGCCTGCTGGCCCGCGCGGTCATCGAGCTTGTAGACCACGCCATCGATATCGAACGGCAGGCCATCGCGGCGCTCACCGATATCGCGGTAGTAACCCAGCAGGCCGTCGGTGCCTTCCACCACCTTGCACAGCTCACTGACCGGGAAGCCCCAGGCACCGAGCTGGGCCAGGGTGCCCGAATGGGTGTCCGGCAGCTCGCCGCCCTGCACTTCGCCAGTGCCGTAGGCGAAGAAACTCAGCCTGCGCTGCGCACTGATCTTCGGGTCGAGCTGGCGCAGCGAACCGGCCGCAGCGTTGCGCGGATTGGCCAGCACCTTGCCGCCCTGCAGGCGCGCACGTTCGTTGTAGGCCTCGAAGTCGGCACGGGCCATGTAGACCTCGCCGCGCACCTCCAGCACATCCGGCCAGTCCCTGCCGTGCAGACGCTTGGGAATGTCACCGATCTCGCGCAGGTTGGCGGTCACGTCCTCGCCGGTACTGCCATCGCCACGGGTCGCGCCGAGCACGAAATGACCATCCTCATAGCGCAGGCTGATCGCCAGGCCGTCCATCTTCGGCTCGGCCGAAAACTGCAGGCTGCGACGGCCCAGGCGCTCATCGATGCGGCGCACGAAATCGGCCACTTCTTCATCGCTGAAGGCATTGGACAGCGACAACATCGGTACCGCGTGGCGCACCTCCGGGAAGCGGCCGGAGGGGCGCGCACCGACCTGCTGGGTCGGGCTGTCGGCACGGGCCAGTTCCGGGTGTTCGCGCTCCAGTGCTTCCAGCTCGCGGACCATCCGGTCGTAGTCGACGTCGGGGATCTCCGGCGCGTCCAGCTCGTGGTAGGCGCGGTTGGCCTGGGCGATCTGCCGGCGAAGGTCTTCGGCGCGTTCGGCGGGGCTGGGGCTCATCGGGATCCGGTGGTTCTGGGATGGCCGGGGATTCTACCGCGCCCGGCTGTCAGGCCCGGTAACGGCCCTGCCTTTTGTGGAGTCGAGCCATACTCGACTGGCGCTTCGCTTTGGCAGGCGCCAAGCACTTCCCCGCTCCAGCAGGTACCAACCTTCTTCCCAGCTCCGATAGGTGCAAACCTTGGTTGGCACGTCTGTGGTCGAGCACGGCTCGACGCTGCAAAAGCAGCTTGCCGCCCATCCCCACCAGCGCTAGCGTGCGACGGTCTGCCCTTCGGAATCCTGCCCGTGACCCTGCCTGCTTCCCGTCGACGCTTCCTGCAACTGGCCGGTGCCGGCCTCGCTGTCGCCGGCAGCGGGCTGCCGCAGCTCGGCCATGCCCAACCCGCGACAGCCGCCGCCCCTGCCGAAGGCGCGGTGCTGCTGAATTTCAACGAATGTCCCTACGGCCCCTCGCCCGCGGCCCAACAGGCGGCACGCGACAGCATCGCCGGTTGCGGCCGCTACCGTTTCGCACTGGCCGGTCAGGTGCGCGACGCCTTCATCGAACAGGCGCGCATCCCGGCCGATCATGTGCGGCTCTATCCGGGTTCCAGCGAACCGCTGAACCGTGCCGCCGTGCTATGGACCGGCCCGCAGGCGGGACTGGTAGTCGCCGACCCGACCTTCGAGACGCTGGGCGAGGTCGCCACCGCCCACGGTGCGCACGTGCAGAAAGTGCCGCTGCGCGACAACGGCGCACATGACCTGCGTGCGATGGTCGCCGCCGCACACGCACGCCCGACCGGACTGCTGTATGTGTGCAACCCGAACAACCCCACCGGTTCGATCAGCCCGCCGGATGAGCTCGCCTGGCTGCTGGCCCACAAACCCGCATCCACCCGCGTGCTGTTGGACGAGGCCTACCTGCAGTACAGCGAACAGCCGAGCCTGATCGCACAAGTGGCGCAGCGCGATGACCTGATCGTGTTGCGTACGTTCTCCAAGCTGTATGGCATGGCCGGCCTGCGCCTAGGCGTGGCGGCCGCGCATCCCGACCGCCTTCGCGAACTGGCCAGCCTGGGCGACAACCCACTGCCGGTGCCGGCGCTGGCCGCTGCACTGGCCAGCCTGCGCGATCCGCAGTTGATTCCGCAGCGCCGCCTGCAGAATGCCAAGGTGCGGCAAGCCACCATCGCGTGGCTGGGCAAGCGTGGTTTCAGCTGCGTGCCGTCGGAAGCGAACTGCTTCGTGGTGGATGTGCAGCGCGACGGTGCCGCCTTTGCCAAGGCGATGGCAGACAATGGCGTGATCATCGGCCGCAGCTGGCCGATCTGGCCACAGCGCGTGCGCGTGACCGTCGGCACCGAAGAGGAGATGGCCGCGTTCCGCCATGCGTTCGCGAAGGCGGCCGGCGTACCGGCCTGACCCTGTTGGTGGGGGCGAACCTTGGTTCGCCCCATCCACGCATGGCGTGGATCTACTGTTGTGGGTGCCGACCGTTGGTCGGCACACCGAAAAAAGCATTTACCAGCGCGGGGTCTTGGTCAGCGGCGGAGCCTGGTGCTGACGGTCGTAGGCGCGCAGCTCGTCACGGATGTGCGCGATGCGCTGGCGGCCCAGGGCGTTGCGGCTGTCATCCAGCACCACGCCATCCAGCAGCTCGGCCATACGCTGCACGGTCGGCAGCATCTTCTCCCACGCGTCCAGCGCGGTCAGCGGCGCCGGCAGGGTCAGGAAGAAGGCGATGGCCGGAGTCTCCATGGCGCGGATGTTGGCCATGTCGAAGCTGCCCGGCTTCATGATGCTGGCCATCGAGAAGATCGGGCCGCGCTCGGGGTGGCCTTCCACCAACCGGTGGAACACGTTCATGTGACCGAACACCAGTCCGGTCTTTTCCGCCGCCACCACGATGTCCTCACCACGCAGCTGCTCGCCGGCGCGGGCGGCCACGAACAACGAGACGATCTTGTCGAAATCCTGGGTGGCGCGCTTGCCGAGGTCGCTGGCGCCCGGGTCGGTTTCACCCAGGCCGAGTTCGGCCTGCTCGCCTTCCGTACCCATACCCGGTTCGACGCGGCCATCGGCCACGGTGACGCCGTCTTCGCCCAGCACCGGCTCGCGGCGCTCGCCGCTGGTCGGTTCCGCGCCTTCCACGCGGCGCCCCTGGGGCTTCTTTTTCGGACGGCCAAACAGGAAGATCGCGGCGATCAACAGCAGGCCGGCGGCCAGGATGCCGATGCGCAACAGTGCCGTGTCGGACATTCGATAGGTTCTCCGGCTAGTTCATTCAGGTAACTAGGATGGCACGTCAGGCCGCGCCCGCCAATCGCGCGGCTTCTTCCAGGTCTACGCTGACCAGACGGCTGACGCCCGGCTCGCGCATGGTCACGCCCGACAGCTGGTGCGCGGCCTCCATCGTCGCCTTGTTGTGGCTGACGAACAGGAACTGCACCTTTTCGCTCATTTCCTTGACCATGTTGGCCAGGCGGCCGACGTTGGCTTCATCCAGCGGCGCGTCCACCTCGTCCAGCAGGCAGAACGGCGCGGGATTGAGCTGGAAGATGGCGAACACCAGCGCCACCGCGGTCATCGCCTTCTCGCCGCCGGACAGCAGCGAGATGCTGGACACGCGCTTGCCCGGAGGACGCGCCATGATGGTCACACCGGTGTCGAGCAGGTCTTCACCGGTCAGTTCCAGGTAGGCGTGGCCGCCACCGAACAGGCGCGGGTACAACGCCTGCACGCCAGCGTTGACACGATCAAAGGTGTCCTTGAAACGACCGCGGGTCTCGCGGTCGATCTTGCGGATGGCGTCTTCCAGGGTTTCCAGCGCGGTGGTCAGGTCGGTGTGCTGCGAATCCAGGTAATCCGAGCGCTGCGAAGCCTCGCCGTATTCGTGGATGGCGGCCAGGTTGACCGGCTCCAGCCGGCGCATGCGGCCGTCGATCTGGTGAACGGCCTGCTCCCAGTCGCCCAGGCGGGCATCCTCGGGCAATGCGTTGAGCACGTCCTGCAGCACGAAGCCGGCCTTCTCCACCGCCGCCTGCAGGGTCTCCGCGCTGAGCACCAGCGCCTGCTGGTCCAGCTTGCGCTGCGAAATGCGCTCGCGCTGGGCCAGCGCCTGCTCGTCACGCTGGTGGCGGGTCTGTTCGTAGTTGCGCAGCTCGGCGTCGATGCCGTCCAGCAGCGTGCGCGCCTCGGTCAGCACGCGATCCGCGCGCACGCGCTCTTCCAGCGCGTTCTGGTGCTCGGCCTGCAGCGATTCGACCGGCGAATCGCCTTCATCCAGCTGCGAATGCAGTTCGCCCAGGCGCGAATCCAGCTGCCCGCGCTGGGTGCCCATGCGCTCCAATGCCTGGCTCAACGAGGCGAGCTGCGCCCGCTGTGATTCCAGGGTCAGCGCCAGCGAGTGCGAGCGCTCACGCACCGCGCGTGCAGCATCGCGCGCCAGGTCGCGGGCCTCGGTCAGCTGGCGGCGCTCGCCCTCCAGTCGCTGCCGGGTCGATTCCAGGTCGCCCATGCTGCTGACCGCGTTCTCCAACCGTGAGCGCGCTTCACGCGCCTGCTCGTTGTTGGCTTCCAGCGTTTCCTGCAACTGCTTCAGCTCACCTTCGATGCGGTCGATACGCGTGCGCGCCGCTTCCACCTTGCCCTGCTGGCCCTGCAACTGGCCCGCCAGTTCAGAGACCGCACGATGGGCCTGGTACAGCGCACGCTGCGCGTCTTCGCGCTGCTGCTCGGCGGCCTGCAGCTGCTCACGGAAACCACTCAGCTGTTCTTCCAGCTCGGCCTCGCGGTCCTGCAGCTGCTCGATCTGCTCACGCAGTTCATTGATCTCACGCTCGCGCAGCAGCGCGCCCTGCTGGGCTGCACCGGAGCGCGATACGCGCAGCCAACCCTGGCCCAGGCGCTCGCCGCTCTGGGTGATGATTGAATCGCCTTCCGGAAGGCTGCCCTGCAACGCCTTCGCTTCGGAAAGGTCCTTTGCTGCATGCAGGTGTGCCAGCAGGCGACGGATCGCTGCCGGGCCACGTACGCGGGCGGCCAGCGAGGTCGGTGCGACCTTCAGGTCCGCGCCATCGTTGGCAACCAGCGCGATGTGGCCCTCGCCCAGTTCGCCGAGGGCATCGACCAGGCTGGCCGGATCATCAACCAGCACGCCTTCGATCAACTGGCCGAGCGCGCTTTCCACGGCATTTTCCCAGCCGGCATCAACGTCCAGGCGTTCGCCGACACGCGCTGCCGAATCCAATCCACGCGCCTTCAGCCAGGCCACGGCCGCACCCTGCTCCTGGCCCAGCGCGGCCTGCTGCAGGGTTTCCAGCGAGGCCAGGCGGCCACGCAGGCCGTTGGCCTGCTTGCGCAGTTCGGCCAGTTCGTTCTGGCCATTGCGCTGCTGTTCCTGCACCGCCGCCACGCCCTGCTTGCGCAGTTCGACGTCTTCGCTCAATTCATCCAGCGCGGTCTTCTGCGTGTCGTGCTGCAGGTGCAGCTGCTCGAACGTTTCTTCCAGCGCATCCACGTCCAAGCCGGCGCGCTCGGCGGCCAGGGCTTCACGACGCCGGTCGGCGTCAAGGATCTGCTTGTCCAGATAGTCCACGCGCGTGCGCTCGACATCGCCGGCGCGCGAGGCCTCCGAACTCTGCGAGGTGTGCTGTTCCCAGCGCTGCTGCCAGCTGCCCAGCCGGTCCTCGGCCTCGCGCAGGCTTTCCTGCTTGATCTCGTTCTCTTCCTGCAGCTCCTCCAGCTGCGGGGTGGCAGCCTCCACCGCCTCGCGCAGCACCCTCAGCTTGGCCTCGTCGCCGCTGATGTGCTGGCCCAGTTCGGCCAGCGCCTGCTGCGTTTCATCGCGCGCCTTGTGCAGGCGCTGCGACAGCTCACGCTGGTGCTGGATCTGCTGCTCCAGGCGGGCCAGCGTGCTGCCGACCTGGTAGACCGCAGCCTGCGCGGTGTTGAGCGCGTCGGCGGCCTCTTCGCGCCGCGCACGCGAGGTCTCGATGCGGGCCTCGGCATCACGCTGGTCGGCGATCAGCTGCTGCAGCTTGGTCTCTTCCTGCGACAGGCCTTCGCGCAGCTTCGACAGGCGTCCGTCGAGACCACGGAATTCCAGCGCCTTCCACTCGGCATCCTTGACCCGGCGCTCTTCCTGCAGGGCCTGGTACTGCTCGGCCTGCTTGGCCTGGCGCTTGAGGTGTTCGAGCTGCTTGCTGATCTCGTCGCGCAGGTCGCCCAGCCGGTCCAGGTTCTCGCGAGTGTGGCGGATGCGGGTCTCGGTTTCCTTGCGGCGCTCCTTGTACTTGGAGATGCCCGCCGCCTCTTCCAGGTACACGCGCAGGTCTTCCGGGCGCGCTTCGATGATCTGGCTGATCATGCCCTGCTCGATGATCGAGTAGCTGCGCGGGCCCAGGCCGGTGCCGAGGAACAGATCGGTGATGTCGCGGCGGCGGCACTTGGTGCCGTTGAGGTAATAGTTGCTGGTGCCGTCGCGGCTGACCGTGCGCTTGACCGAGATTTCGTTGAACGAGGCGTACTCGCCGGAGATCGTGTGGTCGGAGTTGTCGAAGATCAGCTCGACCGTGGCCTGCGAGACCGGCTTGCGGGCATTGGACCCGGAGAAAATCACGTCGGTCAGCGAGTCGCCACGCAGGCGGCTGGCCGAACTCTCGCCCATGACCCAGCGCACGGCGTCGATGATGTTCGACTTGCCGCAGCCATTGGGCCCCACCACGCCGGTCATGTTGGTCGGCAGGTGCAGGGTGGTCGGATCGACGAACGACTTGAAGCCGGACAGCTTGATCGTGGAAAGACGCATAGGGGTTCCGGACTGGGGCCGGCAAGCGGCCTGCGTTTACCCTCCAAGTCATTGATCCTGTTGGGATCGATGCCCGTGGAACGGGTGTGACGCCCTGAGTATACCGATGTGGCCGTGTTCTACGAATGGGCGTGGAACATTGTCCAGCCCCACCCCGCCGGCCGAGCGCGGCCCGACACCACGAAACGGAGCCATAAAACAAAACGGGCACCCTTGCGGGCGCCCGTTCTGCGGTGATTCCAGGCCTTTCGGCGTGGGATCAGGCTTCGGCGACGACGACGACCTTGACGGTGGTCTCGACGTCGGCGTGCAGGTGGATCAGCACGTCGTATTCGCCGATGTTGCGGAAGGCGCCTTCGCCCAGGATGACTTCGCTCTTGCTGACCGGCAGGCCGGCAGCGGTGAAGGCATCGGCGATTTCACGGGCGCCGACCGAGCCGTACAGCTTGCCTTCGGTCGAAGCGTTGGCCGGGATGGTCACGCTCGCGCCTTCCAGCTTGGCCTTGCGGGCGTCAGCGTCGGCGTGGATGGCCTGGGCCTTGGCTTCGTACTCGGCGCGCTTGGCTTCGAACTCGGCCTTGTTGCTCTCGGTGGCCGGAACGGCCTTGCCCTGCGGCACGAGGAAGTTACGGCCGTAGCCCGGCTTCACGTCGACCAGGTCGCCCAGGTTGCCGAGGTTGGTGACTTTCTGCAGGAGGATCAGCTGCATGGTATTGCTCCAGATGAGTTATTCGTTAGCGAGGCGATGCCCCGCAACAAAGGCTGTCCGAATAGCTGGCACAGCGGGGGCGGCACCGGGCCGCCCCGCCGGGCATCAGACGTCGTGGTTGTCGGTGTACGGGATCAGGGCCAGGAAGCGAGCGCGCTTGACGGCGGTCGCCAGCTGGCGCTGGTACTTCGACTTGGTACCGGTGACGCGGCTCGGCACGATCTTGCCGTTCTCGGTCAGGTACTGGCGCAGGGTGTTGAGATCCTTGTAGTCGATCTCCTTCACACCTTCAGCCGTGAACTTGCAGAACTTGCGGCGACGGAAGAACTTGGACATGGGAAGGCTCCTTAGGCGGCGGAAGCGGCGTCGTCGCCGGCTTCGTTGTCAGCGGTGGTGGTGGACTCGCCTTCTTCGTCGTCACGACGACGGCGCTCACCGCGCTCCGGCTTGTCACCCTTCTCGTCCTTGCTCTTCATGATCAGCGACTGCTCGGTGTCAGCCTCGTCACGCTTGATGACCAGGTTGCGCAGCACGGCGTCGTTGAAGCGGAAGCTTTCGGTCAGCTCGTTCAGCACGGCCTGGTCGGCTTCGATGTTCAGCAGCACGTAGTGGGCCTTCACCAGGTTCTGGATCGGGTACGCCAGCTGGCGGCGGCCCCAGTCTTCCAGACGGTGGATGGTGCCGTTGCCGTTCTCGACCAGCGACTTGTAGCGCTCGATCATGGCCGGGACCTGCTCGCTCTGGTCCGGGTGGACCATGAACACGATTTCGTAATGACGACTCATGTTTTTTTCTACCTTTCGGATGTGGCCTTGCGGCCGGACAGCCCCCCGCCGTTGATACCGCGGTGGGGCAAGGATCCCCGCCAGGAAGGCAGGAAGCCGCGCATTATGGCGCAGATGGGGTGACCGGGCAACCGGGGTGCCCTGGAGCTCCTGAACCGGGATGCCCTTCACCCGTGCCGACCAAGGTCGGCAACTACCCAGGCGGCCCTCAGGCCTTGTCGGCGTCGGTGGTGAAGCTCTCGCCGCAGCCACACTCGGCGGTGGCATTCGGGTTGCTGAACGTGAACGTCTCGCTCAGGCCGTGCTTGCCGAAGTCGATCACGGTGCCGTCCACCAGCGCCAGGCTCTTGGCATCGACGTAGATCTTCACGCCGTCCTGGTCGAACACGGTATCGCCCTCGCGCTCGTCGCGGGCCAGGTCGGTGATGTGACCCCAGCCCGAGCAACCGGTCTTGGTCACGCCGAAACGCAGGCCCAGCGCGCCGGGGGTCTGGGCGACAAAGCGCTGCACGCGCTCGAAGGCAATGGGGGTCAGGCTGACGGCCATGGGGCTACTCCAGAGGTACGGGGACATTATAAGGAGCCGTTGCCGCGAAAAATGCCTCGCAAGCAGAACGCTGCAACCGGTAAACTCCCGTGTTCACAGATCGAGTCGATCAGCAGAGGATTCAAGTCATGACGGTGGTCAGCGTTGAACATGCGCTTGCCGGGAAGATCCCGGAAGGCGGCGAAGTCACGGTACGCGGATGGGTGCGCACGGTGCGCGGTTCAGCGAATCTGGCTTTCGTGAATGTGAGCGACGGCTCCTGCTTCGCCCCGATCCAGGTCGTGGCCGGCGACAGCCTGGCCAACTTCGACGAGATCAAGCGCCTGACCAGCGGCTGTTCGGTCATCGCCACCGGCACCCTGGTGAAGTCGCAGGGCAAGGGCCAGTCGTTCGAGATCCAGGCCAGCACGCTGGAGGTGGTCGGCTGGGTCGAGGACCCGCTGACCTACCCGATCCAGCCCAAGCCGATGTCGCCGGAATTCCTGCGCGAAGTGGCCCACCTGCGCCCGCGCACCAACCTGTTCGGCGCGGTCACCCGCATCCGCAACTGCCTGGCCCAGGCCGTGCACCGTTTCTTCCACGAGAACGGCTTCAACTGGATCAGCACCCCGATCATCACCACCTCCGACGCCGAAGGCGCCGGCCAGATGTTCCGCGTGTCCACCCTGGACATGGTGAACCTGCCGCGTGACGAGAAGGGCGCGATCGATTTCAGCCGCGACTTCTTCGGCAAGGAAACCTTCCTGACCGTGTCCGGCCAGCTGAACGTCGAGGCCTACTGCCTGGCGCTGAGCAAGGTCTACACCTTCGGCCCGACCTTCCGCGCCGAGAACAGCCACACCACCCGCCATCTGGCGGAGTTCTGGATGATCGAGCCGGAAATCGCCTTCGCCGACCTGGCCGAAGACGCGCGCCTGGCCGAAGAGTTCCTGAAGTACCTGTTCCGCGCGGTGCTGAACGAGCGCAGCGACGACCTGGCCTTCATCGCCGAGCGCGTGGACAAGAACGCGATCACCAAGCTGGAAGATTTCATCAACGCGCCGTTCGAGCGCATCGACTACACCGATGCGGTCAGCCTGCTGCAGAAGTCCGGCAAGAAGTTCGACTTCCCGGTCGAATGGGGCCTGGACCTGCAGACCGAGCACGAGCGCTGGCTGACCGAGGAACACGTCGGCCGCCCGGTGGTGGTGACCAACTATCCGGAACACATCAAGGCCTTCTACATGCGCCTGAACGACGACGGCAAGACCGTGGCCGCGATGGACGTGCTGGCCCCGGGCATCGGCGAGATCATCGGCGGCAGCCAGCGCGAAGAGCGCCTGGACGTGCTGGATGCGCGCATGGCCCAGTTCGGCCTGGATCGTGAGCACTACAGCTGGTACCGCGACTTCCGCCGCTATGGTTCGGTGCCGCACGCGGGCTTCGGCCTGGGCTTCGAACGCCTGGTGGTCTATGTCTGCGGCCTGTCCAACATCCGCGATGCGATCCCCTACCCGCGCGCCCCGGGCAGCGCGGACTTCTAAGCCCCACACGATCACGGAGGTACCGCTCCCATGACCCTGTTCTTCGCCCTCTGTTTCGTCGGCGTTGCAGTGGCCGGGTTCAGTGCCTTCGTGATCTTCTGGCCGCTGACCCTGGTGCACGTGCGCGACCGCCACCCGGCGCTCGCCGAGCGCTTCGGCAGCGGCGCCTTCCTCAAGCCCGATGCCCTGGCCTGGCTGCTGCGCCGCGACTATCGCCAGCAGCCCGACCGCTCGCTGTCCGGGCTGGCGACGCCGGCCTGGGTATCGCTGCTGACCCTGCTGGCCGGACTGGGCATGGCCGCCCTGCTCTGGCTGGCCTCGCTCTGGTAACACATCCATGAATGACATCACCGCCTCGCGCGACAGCTGGTGGCTGGCCAGCCTCGGCAACACCCTGATCTGGGCGCGCCTGCGCGTGCGCCCGGCCGGCACCGCCGAAGTGCTCGACAGCGATGGCAACACGCTGAGCTATGACAGCGAAGACACTGCCCGTTCGCAGTTGTTCGACGCCGAGTTCGTCGAGTACGACGGCCTGGACGAGGAGGACGCGCTGGTGCGCGGCTTCAGCCTGCACGAAGTGCAGCCGCCGCAGGCCGACAGCGACGAGGGCCTGCGTGGCCGCATGATCCAGTCGCTGGGCGGGCGCGCCTGACCCCTGCATGTTCACCCCGCGCGCCTTCGCCGAGACCGACCTGCTCTGGCTGGACCGCCTGCTGGCGCGCGACCCGTTCGTCACGGTGCTCACCGTCGGCAGCGATGGCCTGCCGGAGCTGACCCGGATGCCAGTGCTGTACCGGCGTGACGGCGACCAGATCGAACTGCGCGGCCACTGGGCCCGCGCCAACCCGCAGTCGCGCCACAGCGGCGCGGCCAAGGTACTGGTCGATGGCCCACACGGCTACGTCTCGGCCAGCTGGTATCCGGACAAGGAACCCGCCGCGCGGGTACCCACCTGGAACTACGCCGCTGCCGAGCTGCGTGGCCAGCTGCAGACCTTCGACGACGCTGATGCGCTGGCCGAACTGGTTGGCGCGATCAGCGACCGCTTCGAGGCCAGCGTCGGCCAGGCCTGGCAGTTCGATGCCACGCGTGCCGAACACGGCCCGGAGCTGCGCGCCATCGTCGGCTTCCGGTTCCAGGTCGAGCAGGTGCAACTGAAGCTCAAACTGAGCCAGAACCATCCCGACGCCAACCAGCGCGCGGTGATCGCCGAACTGGAACAGCTGGGCACACCCTCTTCCATCGAGTTGGCGCAGTGGATGCGCTGGCACCGCGAACAGGCCGCCCGCAGCGACTGAACGCCCAAGATTCCCGCAACGACGCAGCCGGATGGCTGCGGCGCGCCCCCACCCGACGCCAGGGACCCTTACATGAAAGACATCCACAAACTGCTGCAGAACAACCGCGACTGGGCCGACCGCATCGAAAAGGAAGACCCCGAGTTCTTCCACCAGCTGGCCAAGCAGCAGCACCCGGAATACCTGTGGATCGGCTGTTCCGACTCGCGCGTTCCGGCCAACCAGATCATCGGCATGGCGCCGGGCGAAGTATTCGTGCACCGCAACGTGGCCAACGTAGTCGCCCACACCGACCTGAACTGCCTGAGCGTGGTGCAGTACGCGGTGGACCAGCTGAAGGTGAAGCACATCCTGATCGTCGGCCACTACGGTTGCGGCGGCGTGCATGCCTGCCTGCACAACACCCGCGTCGGCCTGGCCGACAACTGGCTGCGCCACGTCGGCGACGTAATGCAGAAGCACACCGGCATCCTCGATGCGATCGACACCGATGAGCTCAAGCACGCGCGCCTGTGCGAACTGAACGTGATCGAGCAGGTTGCCAACCTGTGCCGCTCCACCATCGTGCAGGACGCCTGGGCCCGCGGCCAGAAGCTGATGGTGCACGGCTGGGTCTACAGCCTGAAGGACGGACGCGTGCGCGAGATGGGCATCGACGTCGGTTCGCAGGAAGAGCTGCAGCCCGCCTATGAAAAGGCCCTGTCCTACGTTCCGCGCAAGGGCAAGCGCGACTGATTCCCTACGGAAGACCACCATGCTCGCTTCGCCGATCAACCTGCACGCCTGGATCGAAGAACACCGCCACCTGCTGAAGCCGCCGGTGGGCAACAAGATGATCGACAATGGCGACTTCATCGTAATGGTGGTGGGCGGGCCGAATTCGCGCACCGACTATCACTACGACGAAGGTCCGGAGTGGTTCTACCAGCTCGAAGGCGAGATGGTGCTGAAGGTGCAGGAAGACGGCGCGGTGCGCGACATTCCGATCCGTGCCGGTGAGATCTTCCTGCTGCCGGCGAAGGTGCCGCACTCGCCGCGGCGCCCGCCCGGCGGTATCGGTCTGGTGGTCGAGCGCAAGCGCCTGCCGCATGAGATGGACGGAGTGATCTGGCATTGCGAACGCTGCAACCACAAGCTGCACGAAGAGTATTTCGCGCTGCTGAACATCGAGACCGATCTGCCGAAGGTGTTCGCGCGCTACCACGCCAGCCTGGAGCTGCGTACCTGCAGCCAGTGCGGGCACGTGGATCCGCTGCCGACGCCGGCGGCGGGCTGAGCCCCGAACGGTAGTCGCCCACCTTGGTGGGCGCTTGCTCGCTCCCGCCCTGGTAGATGCCCGGCGCTTGCTCGCTCCCGCTCTGGTAGATGCCCACCTTGGTGGGCACTTTCTTGTACGTGCGCCAACCAAGGTGGGCGACTACCGGATCACACGGCGCTGGTGCCGGTCCGGCTGCTACCGGGCCATGCCCCAGACGCTACACTGGCGGTCCCGTTGCAGCCTGTTGCCCGACCATGTCCGACCTGCTCAGCCGCACCCACGCCATTGCCCTGGACGCCGCCGATCCGCTGCGCCCGCTGCGCAATGAATTCCTGATTCCGCGCCACGGTGGTGGCGAGCAGACCTACTTCGTCGGCAACTCGCTGGGCCTGCAGCCGCGTGGCGCGCAGGCGGCCGTGCAGGAAGTGATGAAGCAGTGGGGCGAGCTGGCGGTGGAAGGCCACTTCACCGGCCCCACGCAGTGGCTGTCCTACCACCGCCTGGTGAGCGCGCAGCTGGCCCGCGTGGTCGGTGCGCTGCCCAGCGAAGTGGTGGCGATGAACACGCTGAGCGTGAACCTGCACCTGATGATGGTCAGCTTCTACCGGCCCACGGCCGAGCGCCCGGTGATCCTGATGGAAGCCGGCGCATTCCCGACCGACCGCCATGCGGTGGAGGCGCAGATCCGCTTCCATGGTTTCGACCCGGCCGAGTGCCTGGTGGAAGTGCAGCCGGACGAGGTCAACGGCACGATATCGCTGGCAGCGATCGAACGCGCCATCGCCGAACACGGCCCGCGCCTGGCGCTGGTGCTGTGGCCAGGCGTGCAGTACCGCACCGGCCAGGCCTTCGACCTCGATGTGATCACCCGTGCCGCCCGCCTGCAGGGCGCACGCATCGGCTTCGACCTGGCGCACTCGGTCGGCAACCTGCCGCTGCGCCTGCATGACATCGCACCCGATTTTGCCGTGTGGTGCCATTACAAGTACCTCAACAGCGGCCCGGGCGCAGTGGCTGGCGCCTTCGTGCACGAGCGCCACCACCGCGATACCACCCTGCCGCGCTTTGCTGGGTGGTGGGGCCATGAGGAAGCCACACGCTTCCAGATGGCACCGCAGTTCACCCCAGCCATCGGCGCCGAAGGCTGGCAGCTGAGCAACCCGCCGATCCTCGGCCTGGCGCCGCTGCGGGCCTCGTTGGACCTGTTCGAGCGCGCCGGCATGGAGGCGCTGCGCAGCAAGTCACTGGCGCTGACCGGCATGCTCGAAGCGCTGGTGCGCGCGCGCCTGTCCAGCGTGCTGGACATCATCACCCCGGCCGAGCCGCAGCGCCGCGGCTGCCAGTTGTCGCTGCGCGTGATCGGTGGCCGCGAACGTGGCCGCGCACTGTTCGAACACCTGCGCGGCATCGGCGTGCTCGGCGACTGGCGCGAGCCCGACGTGATCCGCATCTCGCCCACGCCGCTCTACAACCGCTACCTGGACGTGCATCACTTCGTCGAGGAAGTGGAAGCCTGGGCCGGCCTCTAAGCCGGCCTCTCCCCTACTGCTGGACAGTTCGTTGATCGCACACGCTTCCCGCTCGTTGAGCATTATCGGTGCCGGCCTCGCCGGGTCCCTGCTGGCCATCCTGCTGTCACGCCAGGGCTGGCGCATCACCCTGTACGAACGCCGCGGCGATCCGCGCGTGGCCGACTACGAGAGCGGACGCTCGATCAACCTGGCGCTGGCCGAGCGTGGGCGCAACGCGCTGCGCCAGGCCGGTGTGGAAGACGAGGTCATGGCGCGCGCGGTGATGATGCGCGGCCGCATGGTGCACCCACGCGACGGCGAACCGCAGCTGCAGCGCTATGGCCGTGATGACAGCGAAGTTATCTGGTCGATCCACCGCAGCGACCTGAACACCACGCTGCTGGAACTGGCCGAACAGGCCGGCGCCACCGTGCACTTCCATCGCCGCCTGCATACCGTCGATTTCGATGCCGGCTACGCGCGCTTCATCGATGACCGCGACGACAGCCCGCACGACATCCACTTCGACACCCTGATCGGTGCCGACGGCGCGGGCTCGGCACTGCGTGCGGCGATGAACCGCCGTGCACCGCTGGGTGAGGACATTGCCTTCCTCGACCATTCCTACAAGGAGCTGGAGATCCCGCCGGCCGCCGATGGCAGCTTCCGCATCGAGCGCAATGCGTTGCACATCTGGCCGCGTGGCCACTACATGTGCATCGCCCTGCCCAACCACGAAGGCACCTTCACCGTCACCCTGTTCCTGCCCAACCAGGGCGATCCCAGCTTCGCCACGATCAATACCGGCGCGCAGGCCGAGGCGCTGTTCGCGCGCGAGTTCGCCGACACCCTGCCGCTGATCCCGAACCTGCGCGCGGACTGGGAACAGCACCCGCCAGGCCTGCTCGGAACACTCACCCTGGAACGCTGGCACCAGCAGGGCCGTGCCGTGCTGATCGGCGACGCCGCGCATGCGATGGTGCCGTTCCACGGCCAGGGCATGAACTGCGCGTTCGAGGACTGCGTTGCGCTGGCCCGCCACCTGATGGAGGCCGATGATCTGGAAGGTGCGTTCGCCGCGTTCGAAGCCGAGCGCAAGCCGAACGCACGTGCCATCCAGCAGATGGCGCTGGAGAACTACCTGGAGATGCGCGACCGCGTCGCCGATCCCGCATTCCTGCTGCAGCGCGAACTGGAGCAGGAACTGCAGCGGCGCTGGCCGACCCGCTTCGTGCCGCACTACACGATGGTCACCTTCCTGCACACGCCGTACGCCGAGGCGCTGCGCCGCACCGAACTGCAACGCGACATGCTGGTGGCCGCCACCACCGGCCATGATTCACTGGACAACATCGACTGGGCCGCGCTGGAAGCGCAGATCCACGCGCAGCTGCCGGTCCTGGAGGGCGCGCACTGATGGCTGACAGCTTCCTGTTCTACGATCTGGAAACCTTCGGCCAGGACCCGCGGCGCACGCGCATCTCGCAGTTCGCCGCCATCCGCACCGACGCCGATCTCAATGAAATCGACACCCCGGTCAGCTTCTTCGTGCGCCCGGCCGATGACCTGCTGCCCTCGCCGATGGCCACCCTGGTTACCGGCATCACCCCGCAGCAGGCAATGGCCGAGGGCATCAGCGAGGCCGAGGCCTTCGACCGCATCAACGAGCAGCTGTCGCGCCCCGGCACCTGCGCGCTGGGCTACAACACGCTGCGCTTCGACGATGAGTTCGTCCGCTACGGGCTGTTCCGCAACTTCCACGACCCGTACGAACGCGAGTGGCGCAACGGCAATTCGCGCTGGGACCTGCTGGACATGCTGCGGCTGATGCGCGCGATGCGCCCGGACGGCATCCAGTGGCCGCTGCGCGAGGATGGCGCCACCTCGTTCAAGCTTGAGCACCTGGCCGAGGCCAACCACGTGCGCGAAGGCGATGCGCACGAAGCACTGTCCGACGTGCGCGCCACCATCGGCATGGCGCGGCTGTTCAAGCAGTCGCAACCACGCCTGTGGGACTACGCCCTGAAGCTGCGCGACAAGCGCTTCGTCGGCGGCCTGCTGGACGTGGCCGCGATGAAGCCGGTGCTGCACATTTCCATGCGCTACCCGGCCAGCCGCCTGTGCGCGGCACCGGTGCTGCCGTTGGCCGTGCACCCGACCATCAACAACCGGGTGATCGTGTTCGACCTGGAAGGCGAGATCGACGACCTGCTGGAACTGCCGGCCGAGGTGATCGCACAGCGCCTGTACATGCGCGCCAGCGAGCTGCCCGAAGGCGCGGCACGGGTACCTCTGAAGGAAGTGCATCTGAACAAGGTGCCGGCGCTGATCGCCTGGAACCACCTGCGCGCCGATGACCACGCGCGCCTCGGCCTGGATGTGGCTGCGATCGAAGCCAAGGTGGAACGCCTGCGCGCGTTCGCCCCGCAGCTGGCCGAAAAAGCCCGGCAGGTCTACAACCAGCCCCGCGCCGCCACCGTGGCCGACGTCGATGCCTCGCTGTACGACGGCTTCCTAGGCAACGGTGACAAGCCGCTGCTTGCGCTTGCACGCACCACTGCGCCCGAGCAGCTGGCCGCGCTGGAAGGTCGCTTCCGCGACCCGCGCCTGCCGGAGCTGCTGTTCCGCTACCGCGCGCGCAATCATCCCGACAGCCTCGCGCCGCCTGAACGCCAGCGCTGGCAGGATTACCGCCGCCAGCGCCTGCTCGGAGACGGCGGCCTGGGCGAACTCAACCTGCCCCAGTACCAGCAGCAGCTGGATGCACTGGCCGCCGAAGCGCCCGATGACACCCGGCGCCAGGCCCTGCTGCAATCGCTGCGCGACTGGGGCCAGCACCTGCAGGAGACGCTGTGAGCACTTATTTCTCGGACGCCAGCTTCAAGTTCCTGCGCAGCCTTGCGCGGCACAACGACAAGGCCTGGTTCAACGATCACCGCCAGCAGTATGAAGACCATGTCCGGCAGCCATTCCTGCGCCTGCTGGGTGACCTGCAGCCGGCGCTGGCCGAGATCAGCGAGCACTTCCGCGCCGATACCCGCGGCGTCGGCGGCTCGCTGTTCCGCATCCATCGCGACGCGCGCTTCTCCAACGACAAATCCCCGTACAAGACCTGGCAGGGTGCACGCCTGTTCCATGAGCGCCGCCGCGAAGTGGCCGCGCCCTCGTTCTACGTGCATCTGCAGCCGGGCGAGAGCTTCGTCGGCGCCGGCCTGTGGCATCCAGAACCCGAGACGCAGCGCCGCGTGCGCCACTTCATTCTCGACAACCCCGGCAGCTGGAAGGCCGCTGCGCATGCCCCGGCGCTGCGCAAGCGCTTCGATTTCGAGGAGAGCGAGAAGCTGGTACGGCCGCCGCGCGGCTTTCCGGCAGACTTCGAGTTCATTGACGACCTCAAGCACCGCAACTGGGTGATGTGGCGCTCGCTGGACGACGCCACCATGACCGGCCCACGCCTGCTGTCCACGCTGGGCAAGGACCTGGCGGGGCTCGGCCCGTTCGTTGACTACCTGTGCGCGGCGCTGGACCTGGAGTTCTGAGCCGCATCACCTGCCGTTCACCACTGGCTGCCTTACTTGCGGCAGTCTGGACAGCATGAAGAAGCTCACTGCACTGGCTGTGCTGCTCGTCCTGGCCTTGGCTGCGTGGTGGTTCGGCGGCCCGTACATGACCGTGCACGGCCTGTCCAAGGCCATCGAAGAACGTGACACGGCGCGACTGCAACGCTATGTCGATTTCCCTCGCGTGCGCAGCAGCCTGCGCGCGCAGCTCAACGACTATCTGGTCCGCCAGGCCGGCCCGGATGTAGCGGCCAGCCCGTTCGGCGCCCTGCTCTACGGGCTGGGCGACCAGCTCGGTGGTGCGGCGGTGGAGACGATGGTGACCCCGACCGGCATCGGCGCGATGCTGCAGGGCCACGTGCTGTGGAAGCGCGGCCACAATGAACTGCAGGGCGGTGATGCCTTCGGCGCGACCGAGCCGGCACGGCCATTGAAGAACGCCGAGCATCACTTCGAAGCGCTGGACCGCTTCGTGATCGACGTCGATCGCGGCCCCGACCAGCCGCCGATGAAGGTGGTGCTGGAACCGCAGGGCCTGCGCTGGAAGGTGGTGGACCTGCAGTTGGGGATGTCGGGCAGCCCGTGACGGGTCATGCCCTTCGACGGCGCTGCTTTCGGTAGGTGCCCACCTTGGTGGGCATGGATCCAGGACGGCGCCAACCAAGGTTGGCAACTATCAGGCCCTACCCCTCGTTGGCGACACCATGCGGCACATGGCCGGCGGCCACATGCTCGCGGGCGCTGTCGATGTTGTGCTGCGAATCATCGAAGAAGATGTCGGCGCCGAACGCCTGCAGGAACGGTCCCTTGTGGCGGCCACCGAGGAACAGCGCTTCGTCCAGGCGCACGCCCCACTCACGCAGGGTGCGGATCACCCGCTCATGCGCCGGCGCCGAACGCGCGGTGACCAGCGCGGTGCGGATCGGTGCACTCTCGCCGGCCGGGAACACTTCCTGCAGCGTGTGCAGCGCCGACAGGAAGCCGCGGAACGGGCCGCCGCTGAGGGGTTCGCGGGCACGCTCGCGTTCATGGCGGCCAAACGCTTCCACGCCCTGCTCGCGCGAAATGCGCTCACTCTCGTCGCCGAAGATCACCGCGTCACCGTCAAAGGCGATGCGCAGCTGGCCGGCCGGGCGACCGGTATCGATCTGGTCGGCCGCTGCCGCAGCGGTCTCGCCCGGCGGCTTGGGCAGGATGGTCGCCGCCGCGATGCCATGGCGCAGCGCGCTGCGCACCGATTCCGGGTTGGCCGACAGGAACAGGTCAGTGCCGAACGGCTTCACGTACGGCCAGGTCGGCTCGCCGGCGGTGAACGTCGCACGGATGATGCCCAGGCCGTAATGCTGGATCGAGTTGAAGATGCGCAGGCCGGTATCGGCCGAGTTGCGCGACAGCAGGATCACCTCGACCCGCGGGTTCTCCGGGCTGGCGCCCTGGTTCAGCGCCAGCAGCTTGCGCACCACCGGGAAGGCCACGCCGGGGCCGAGGATGTCGTCCTCATGCTGGCGCTGGAATTCGGCATAGGCCGCCACGCCATCGCTCTCGAACAGCGCGTGGCTTTCCTCGAGGTCGAACAGCGCGCGCGAGGTCACCGCAACGGTCAGCAAACGGGGGGAGTTGTCGCCCATCGGTGGGGGTCCTTCAAGCGGTCGGCGGGGCCGGCCGCCTATTGTCCTCAAAAAACGAACTGTTCGCTCAGGATCCGGTCTTCCAGGTTGTGTTCCGGGTCGAACAGCAGGGTCACGCGGCGGTCCTTCGACTCGCGGATGGTCACTTCGACCACGTCGCGGGTCTCGTGCGAATCAGCGGTCACGCTGATCGGGCGCTTGTAGGGATCGAGCACGCGGAAGCGCACTTCGGTGTCGGCCTTGAGGATCGCCCCGCGCCAGCGTCGCGGCCGATACGGGGCCAGCGGCGTCAGCGCGATGGTATGCGAGCCCAGCGGCAGCACCGGGCCGTGCGCGGAATAGTTGTACGCGGTACTGCCAGCCGGGGTGGCGACCAGCACGCCGTCACCGATCAGTTCGGCCACGCGTTCCTGGCCGTTCAGATCGATGCCGATATGCGCGGCCTGACGGGTCTGGCGCAACAGCGAGACGTCGTTGTAGGCCAGCGAGCCGGTACTGGTGCCCGATTCGGTCAGTGCCACCATCTCCAGCGGACGCAGGTTGGCCGGTTCAGCACGGGCGATGCGCGCCTGCACGTCATCGTCGCCGCGGTACTGGTTCATCAGGAAACCGACCGTGCCCAGCTTCATGCCGAACACCGGCTTGCCCAGGTGCCCATGCCGGTGCAGGGTCTGCAGCATGAAACCATCGCCGCCCAGTGGGCACAGTACATCGGCCTGCTCGGGCGTGTAGTCGCCATAGCGCGACACCATGGCCGCGCGGGCCATCTGCGCGGGCTCGGTGGTGCTGGCCAGGAAAGCGATGCGGGGGGTGTCGCTCATCGGTGGATCCGGGTGGGTTTGATGGAGAGCATAACCGAGCGCCGGGAGTTGGACCCCGTGGGGCGGATGACCGGCATATCCGCCGGGACACGCCGTAAACCCATCCCTGGGGGCTCGATCGCGCCATCCATGGCGCTCACGGTCCCGGCGGATATGCCGGTCATCCACCTGGCAGGTTCACGGCCGGCGTCGGGTCAGGTGGTCGCAAAGATCAAGGGCAGAAACAGAACGGCCCCGCTTTCGCGGGGCCGTTCCGGTTCACGCATGCCAGGCGTGGCCCGGCACTACATCACTTACGCGCCGTGTGCCGCCAGCTGGCCCAGGCGCTGGACTGCGACCGAAACGGTCGGGTAGTCCAGGGTCTTCTGCTCGGCCAGTTCGGCCAGCATCGCCAGGGTGAAGCGCAGGCTGTTGTCGTCACGGCCCATCCAGGCTGCGACCTTGGCCTCCGCGCTGCTGCCCTTGGTGCCCAGCACCTGGCCGGCCAGGTTGCGGTGGTTGGCCGCCAGCTCGTCGCGCAGCACGCCACGTGCCACGGCGTGCCAACGACCGTTGACTTCCAGCGCATCGACCTGCTCGAACAGCCACGGCAGCTGCAGGGCATCGCCCAGGCGGAAGTGGACCTTGGACACGTCCACCGGCTTCAGCTTGCGGGTGCGGGCCAGTTCGATGATGTCGAACGCCGGCTCCAGGAAGTGCAGTTCGGCCAGCTGCTGCGCCAGCGCGGACGGCAGGCCCTTTTCCTTCCACTCGGCCACCAGGGCTTCGTAGGTCGGACGCTGCGAATCCGGCAGCACACCCGAGGCAACGCGGATGTCGTTGAACGGGCCCTGGTAGCGGTTGACCGCTTCGGTGATGCCCGGCATCGCGCCCGGGCGCGACAGCAGCCAGCGCACGAACGAACGCTGCAGCTTCCAGATCACTTCCAGTGCGTCGATCTGCACCGACTCCGGCACCTTGCCGTCGAGGGCATCGATCTGCGCCCACAGCGCGCGCGCATCCAGCGTTTCGCGGCTGATGGTGTAGGCCTTGGCGACCTCGGCGATGGAACGGCCGGTGTCTTCCTGCATGCGCATCAGGAAGGTGGCGCCCATGCGGTTGATGGTCTGGTTGGTCACGGCCGTGGCGATGATTTCGCGCTTCAGGCGGTGACGCTCCATCGCGTCGGCGTACTTCTTCTGCAGCGGGGTCGGGAAGTAGCGCTGCAGCTCCTTGGACAGGTACGGATCTTCCGGGATGTCCGAATCCAGCAGCTGGGCGAACGCCACCAGCTTGGAATAGGACAGCAGTACCGACAGTTCCGGACGGGTCAGGCCCTGGCCGCGCGCCTTGCGCTGGGACAGCTCGGCGTCGGACGGCAGGAACTCGATCTGGCGATCGAGCAGGCCCTGCTGTTCCAGGGTACGGATGAAGTGCTGCTTGGAACCCAGGCGCTTGACCGCCATCCGCTCCATCAGGCTCAGCGCCTGGTTCTGGCGGTAGTTGTCATTGAGCACCAGCTCGGCGACTTCATCGGTCATCGAGGCCAGCAGCTTGTTGCGCTGCTCGACGGTCAGCTTCTTGGCCCGCACCACATCGTTGAGCAGGATCTTGATGTTGACTTCGTGGTCGGAGGTGTCGACACCGGCCGAGTTGTCGATGAAGTCGGTGTTGAGCAGCACGCCGGCCTGGGCGGCTTCGATGCGGCCCAGCTGGGTCATGCCCAGGTTGCCGCCCTCGCCCACCACCTTGCAGCGCAGCTCGCCACCGTTCACGCGCAGCGCGTTGTTGGCGCGGTCGCCGACATCGCTGTGCTGCTCGCTGGCGGCCTTCACGTAGGTACCGATGCCGCCGTTCCACAGCAGGTCGACCGGTGCCTTCAGGATCGCGCTCATCAGATCGTTCGGCGACAGCGCCTTGACGTTGTCATCCAGGCCCAGCGCTTCACGCACCTGCGGGGTGATCTCGATCGACTTCAGGCTGCGCGGGTACACGCCGCCGCCCTTGCTGATCAACTTGGCGTCGTAGTCCGCCCAGCTCGAACGCGGCACGGTGAACAGGCGCTCACGTTCGACGAACGTGGTGGCCGCATCCGGGTTCGGGTCCAGGAAGATGTGGCGGTGGTCGAAGGCAGCGACCAGGCGGATGTGGCGCGACAGCAGCATGCCGTTGCCGAACACGTCGCCGGACATGTCGCCGACGCCGACCGCTGTGAAGTCCTGGGTCTGGCTGTCACGGCCCAGCGCACGGAAGTGGCGCTTGACCGACTCCCACGCACCACGTGCGGTGATGCCCATGCCCTTGTGGTCGTAACCCACCGAACCACCGGAGGCGAATGCATCGCCCATCCAGAAGCCGTGCGCGATGGCCAGGCCGTTGGCGATGTCGGAGAAGGTCGCGGTGCCCTTGTCGGCCGCAACCACCAGGTACGGATCGTCCATGTCGTGGCGCACGACATCCACCGGCGGCACGATCTTGTTGTTGACGATGTTGTCGGTGATGTCCAGCAGGCCCTGGATGAACAGCTTGTAGCAGGCCACGCCGTTGGCGAAGATCGCGTCGCGGTCACCGTTCACCGGCGGGGTCTTGGCGAAGAAGCCGCCCTTCGCGCCGACCGGCACGATCACGGTGTTCTTGACCATCTGTGCCTTGACCAGGCCCAGCACTTCGGTACGGAAGTCTTCGCGACGATCCGACCAGCGCAGGCCACCACGGGCGACCGCGCCGAAGCGCAGGTGGGTACCTTCCACGCGTGGGCCGTAGACGAAGATTTCGCGGTACGGGCGCGGCTTCGGCAGGTCCGGCACCAGCGCCGAATCGAACTTGAAGCTGATGACATGGCCGTGCTGGCCGTTGGCATCGGTCTGGTAGTAGCTGGTACGCAGGGTCGCGTCGATCACGCCCATGAACGAGCGCAGGATGCGGTCCTCGTCCAGGCTGGACACGCGGTCCATCAGCTTCAGCAGCGCATCGCGCGCGGCCTGCATCTGCGCGTCGCGGTCACCCTTGCGGGCGTCGACCACGGTCTTGAGCACCTTCAGGGTGGCGTCGTCGCCAGCAGCCAGCACATCGAAGTGGGCCTTCAGCTGGGCCTGGCCGGCGGCGATGTCGTCCTTGCTCTCGTGGCCGGTAGCCGGATCGAAGCGCGCCTCGAACAGCTCGACCAGCAGGCGGGCCAGCAGCGGGTAGCGCGCGAAGGTGCCTTCCACGTAGGCCTGCGAGAACGGCACGCCGGTCTGCAGCAGGTACTTGCAGTAGCCGCGCAGCATGGCGACCTGGCGCCAGTGCAGGCCGGCAGCCAGCACCAGGCGGTTGAAGCCGTCGTTCTCGGCATCGCCATGCCAGACGCGGGCAAAGGTCTCGCCGAAGGCTTCATCGACGCTGGCGGCATCGATCGCGCCGGCGGTCGATTCGACCTCGAAGTCCTGCACGTACACCGGGGCGTTGTCGACCGACAGGCGGTACGGACGCTCGGCGATCACGCGCAGGCCCATGTTTTCCATCATCGGCAACGCGTCCGACAGCGGAATGTCGTCCAGCTGGCGGTACAGCTTCAGGCGCAGGCCATCACCGCTTTCGCGCGGCACGGCCTGCAGGCTCAGGCGCAGGTCGTCCGGGCCGGTCAGGGCGTCGAGCTGGCTGACATCGTTGGCGGCAACGGCGGTGCTGTTGTCTTCGATGTAGCCGGCCGGCAATGCCTTGCCGATACGGGCGGCGATGCGCAGGCCTTCGGTTTCGCCATGGCGGGCCACCAGCGCTTCACGCAGGTCGTCCTGCCAGTTGCGCAGCACCTGGGCCAGCTTCTGCTCCAGTTCGGCGGTATCGACGTCGAGCATTTCACCCGGCTTCGGGCGCACGATCAGGTGCACCTGGGCCAGCGGCGATTCGCCCAGCACCACCGAGCTGTCGACGTACTCGCCGTGCAGCGCGTCTTTCAGCATCGCTTCGATGCGCAGGCGCACGTCGGTGTTGAAGCGCTCGCGCGGCAGGTAGACCAGCGCGGAGATGAAACGGCTGTACTTGTCGCGACGCAGGAACAGGCGGCTTCGCACACGCTCCTGCAGGCCCAGCACGCCCATCGCGGTACGCAACAGTTCGTCCTCGCTGGACTGGAACAGTTCTTCGCGCGGCAGGGTTTCCAGGATGTGGCGCAGGGCCTTGCCGCTGTGGCTGGCCGGGGCCAGGCCCGACTGCTTCATCACGTGCTCGTGGCGCTGGCGCACCAGCGGGATTTCCCACGGGCGACGGTTGTAGGCGCTGGAGGTGAACAGGCCGAGGAAGCGCTGCTCGCCGATGATCTTGCCCTTGGCGTCGAATTCCAGCACGCCGATGTAGTCCATGTAGCCGGCGCGGTGCACGCGCGAACGGGCATTGGTCTTGGTCAGGATCAGCGCGTCCTTCAGACCGGACGTCGCGTTCAGGCCCTGCGCGGCCAGCGTCTTGACCGGACGGGCGGCGGACTTGTCCTTGCCGCGCATCAGGCCCAGGCCGGTGTCGTTCAGCGGCGCCAGCACTTCTTCCTTGCCCTGCTTCTCCACGCGGTACTCGCGGTAGCCGAAGAAGGTGAAGTGGTTGTCGGCGGCCCAGCGCAGGAATTCCTGTGCTTCCTTGCGCGAGGCTGCGTCGACCGGCAGCTGGCGGCTGCCCAGGTCGTCGGCCAGTGCCAGCGCCTTGTCCTTCATCGGCTGCCAGTCGCGCACGATCGCACGCACTTCGTCCAACGCCTTGTTGATGGCCTGCTCGATGGCCGCCATGGCTTCGGCCGGCTGGCGGTCGATTTCCAGCAGCATCACCGACTCGGCATCACCCTCGCCGACCTTGACCAGCTTGCCGGCCTTGTCGCGGGTGAAGCGCAGCACCGGATGGCCCAGCACGTGGACACCCACGCCCTGTTCGGCCAGCGACATGGTGACGGTGTCGACCAGGAACGGCATGTCGTCGTTGACGATCTGCAGCACGGTGTGCGGCGATTCCCAACCGTTGGCCTTCGCGGTCGGATTGAACACGCGGACGTTGGCCTTGCCGGCCTTGCGGGCACGGGCGAATTCCAGCGTCTCAGCCGCGAGAGCGGCCCACTCTTCAGCGCTGTGATGCGGAAACTCGTCCGACTCCATGCGCTTGTAGAAGTCAGTGGCGAAGGCCACCGCTTCGGCCTGTGCGGCCGCGGGGTAACGCTTGCGCAATGCCGTGTACACCGGCTCCAGGGAGAAACCAGCGGTAACTGCGACCTCCGCTTCTGCTGGTTTGGTCTTGTTTTTCACGGTCTTGGCTGCGGTTTTTTGCGGTTTCATGGCAGAGCGATGCGCTTGCTCAGTTGGGAAAATGAAATTGTAGCCCTACCGCATGAAAAGGCCTTGCTGCAGGACGGAATAAGTAGATTCGGGTTTGCTGCGGTTTAGACGCCTATTCAGTTCGCACCGGTATGGTGCTGGCGCCCGCTTCAGCACTGCCGACAGGATCGGCAAAGCGTGTTACCGGAAGACACACGCGGCGACCCGGATTCGATTCCACAATCCTGAACTGGACGGTATAGTCCACCGCGTGAACCCGGCCTACCTCCCCGTTGCCCTCGACGCACGCGATGAGCGCGTGTTCGATGCCGTGCGCGAGCTGCTGGCCCAGCAGGGCATGCAGATGAGCATGGACGCGGTGGCCCAGCACGCCGGCTGCTCCAAGCAGACCCTGTACTCGCGCTATGGCAGCAAGCAGGACCTGCTGCGGCGGGTGATGCAGCGCCATGTCGGCCACGCCACCGGCGCCATGGTTCGTGCACTCCGCAGTGACGACCTGCGTGCCAGCCTGCTCCAGTTCGCCATCGACTTCCTGGAGCATTTCAACCAACCGCACGTGGGCCAGGCCTGTCGGCTGATCGCCGCCGATGCGTCCCAGTTTCCCGAAGAGGCGCGTACGCTGTACCGGCATGGCGCCGGCGCGCTGACGCTTCATCTTGCTGAATGGATTGAAACCGTTTGCATGCAAGGCCAGCTCCGGCATGACGACCCGCACTTCATGGCCGAACTGCTGCTGAGCATGATCGCCGGTCAGGATTTCGACAAACAGCGCTTCCATACCCCCCATCGTGATGACGCGCTGCTGCGTCGGCGCTGGGCAGAGTTCTCCGTCGACAGCTTCCTGCGCGCGTTCGCGCCACAGCCGTCGGCGGCCCCGTCTACAAACCAACCCCGGAGTTCCTCCTGATGATCGCCCCACTCCGCACCCTTGCCTTGACGTGCGCCGTTGCTGTCGCTCTGGCTGCCTGCAAGAAGCCGGAACAGCAGACGCCCCCGCCGCCGGAGGTGGGCGTGATCGACGCCAAGCCGCAGACCCTGCCGCTGCAGCGTGAGCTGGTCGGCCGCCTGTCGCCGTTCCGCAGCGCCGACGTGCGCGCGCGTGTGCCGGGCGTGCTGCTCAAGCGCGTCTACCAGGAGGGCTCGCAGGTCAAGCAGGGCCAGACCCTGTTCCTGATCGACCCGGCGCCGCTGCGTGCCTCGCTCAATGCCTCCGAGGCCCAGCTGGCCTCGGCCCGCGCAACCTACGCCAACGCCAAGGTCGCGGCCGACCGCGCGCGTTCGCTGGCCCCGCAGCAGTTCGTCTCCAAGTCCGACCTGGACAACGCCGAATCGGCCGAGCGCACCGCGCTGGCTGCGGTCAAGCAGGCCGAAGCGGCAGTGACCTCCTCGCGCATCAACCTGGGCTACACCGAAGTGACGGCGCCGATCAGCGGCGTGGCCAACAAGCAGCAGGTTACCGAGGGTGCGCTGGTCGGCCAGGGCGATGTGACCCTGCTGACCACCGTCGACCAGCTCGACCCGCTGTACGTCAACTTCTCGCTGAGCGTGGATGAGCTGACCCAGCTGCGCGCCCAGCAGGCCAAGGGTGCGCTGGCGCTGTCCGGCGATGGCAAGGCCACGGTCAACGTCAAGCTGGCCGACGGCACCACCTACAGTGAACCGGGCACGCTGGACTTCTCCTCCACCACGGTCGACCCGGCCACCGGCGCGGTGTCGCTGCGTGCGCTGCTGCCGAACCCGCAGCAGATCCTGCTGCCGGGCGCCTTCGTCAGCTTCCAGGCCAACCTGGGCGAGCGCAACAACGCCTACCTGGTGCCGCAGCAGGCCCTGCTGCGCGATACCACCGGCGGTTACGTGATGGTGGTCGGTGCAGACGGCAAGGTCGTGCGCAAGAACGTCAAGACCGATGGCGCGCAGAACGGCAACTGGCTGGTCAGCGACGGCCTGGCCGCCGGTGACAAGGTGATCGTGGCCGGCGTGCAGAAGGTCAAGGAAGGTGCACCGGCGGTGGCCAAGCCGTGGACCCCGGGGCAGGACGCCAACGGCAAGCCTGCTGCGGGCGGCGCCGCTCCTGCGGGCGCGGCACCGGCCGCAGGCAAGGCACCGGCCGACGCGGCCAAGCCCGAGCAGGCCGATGCGGCCAAGCCGGCCGCCACCGATTCGAACAAGCAGTAACGGGAACCTTCCGTCATGCCTAAATTTTTCATCGAACATCCAGTCTTCGCCTGGGTGGTTGCGATCCTGATCTCGCTCAGCGGCGTGATCGCGATCCT
This sequence comes from Stenotrophomonas veracruzanensis, assembly GCF_032911525.1. Taxonomy (NCBI): domain Bacteria; kingdom Pseudomonadati; phylum Pseudomonadota; class Gammaproteobacteria; order Lysobacterales; family Lysobacteraceae; genus Stenotrophomonas; species Stenotrophomonas veracruzanensis. The sequence goes on along the minus strand of NZ_JAWJTI010000005.1, from coordinate 23,396 downwards.
CAACCTGGGCGTGGAGTCCTATCCCAACATCGCCCCGCCGCAGGTCACCGTCTCGGCGACCTACCCGGGCGCCAGCGCGGATACCACCGAAAAATCGGTCACCCAGGTGATCGAGCAGCAGCTGACCGGTATCGATCACCTGTTGTACTTCAGCTCTTCGTCCGCCTCCAACGGCCGCGCGCAGATCACCCTGACCTTCGAAACCGGTACCGATCCGGACATCGCGCAGGTGCAGGTGCAGAACAAGGTGTCGCTGGCCACGCCACGCCTGCCTTCGGAAGTGACCCAGCAGGGTGTGGTGGTGGCCAAGGCCAACGCCGGCTTCCTGATGGTGATCGCGCTGCAGTCCGATACGCCGGCCATCAACCGTGACGCCCTGAACGACATCGTCGGTTCACGCGTGCTCGACCAGGTCTCGCGCATCCCCGGCGTCGGCAGCACCCAGCAGTTCGGTTCCGAGTACGCCATGAACATCTGGCTGAACCCGGAAAAGATGCAGGGTTATGGCCTGTCGGCCAGCCAGGTGCTGGCCGCGGTACGTGCGCAGAACGTGCAGTTCGCCGCCGGTGCGCTGGGTTCGGACCCGTCGCCGGAAGGCCAGCACTTCACCGCCACGGTCTCGGCTGAAGGCCGCTTCAGCTCGCCGCAGGAATTCGAGAACATCATCCTGCGCGCCAACGCTGACGGCTCGCGCGTGCTGCTGAAGGACATCGCCCGCGTTGCATTCGGTGCCAACAACTACGGCTTCGACACCCAGTACAACGGCAAGCCGACAGGTGCCTTCGCCATCCAGCTGCTGCCGGGCGCCAACGCCCTGAACGTGGCCGATGCGGTGCGCGGCAAGATGGACGAGCTGCAGCCCAGCTTCCCGTCCGGCGTGACCTGGTTCTCGCCGTACGACAGCACCACCTTCGTCAAGATCTCGATCCAGGAAGTGGTCAAGACACTGTTCGAAGCAGTGTTCCTGGTGTTCCTGGTGATGCTGATCTTCCTGCAGAACTTCCGCGCCACCCTCATCCCGACCCTGGTCATCCCGGTGGCCCTGCTCGGCACCTTCCTGGGCATGTGGATGATCGGCTTCACGATCAACCAGCTGACCCTGTTCGCGATGGTGCTGGCGATCGGCATCGTGGTCGATGACGCGATCGTGGTGATCGAGAACGTCGAACGCATCATGACCGAGGAAGGCCTGGCGCCGAAGCCGGCCACGCAGAAGGCGATGACCCAGATCACCGGCGCGGTGGTGGCGATCACCGTCGTGCTGGCGGCGGTGTTCATCCCGTCCGCCCTGCAGGGCGGCGCCGCCGGTGAGATCTACAAGCAGTTCGCCCTGACCATCGCCATCTCGATGGCGTTCTCGGCGTTCCTGGCGCTGGGCTTCACCCCGGCGCTGTGCGCGACCTTCCTCAAGCCGACGCACAACGACAACCCGAACATCGTCTACCGCACCTTCAACAAGTACTACGACAAGATCAGCCACACCTACGTGGGCCATATCACCTCGGCGGTGCGCCATGCGCCGCGCTGGATGATCCTGTTCGTGGTGCTGACCGCACTGTGCGGCTTCCTGTTCACCCGCATGCCGGGCAGCTTCCTGCCGGAAGAAGACCAGGGCTATGCGCTGGCGATCGTGCAGCTGCCGCCGGGCTCGACCAAGGGCCAGACCAACGAAGTGTTCGGCCAGATGCGCGGCATCCTGGAAAAGCAGGATGGCTATGAGGGCATGCTGCAGGTGGCCGGCTTCAGCTTCGTCGGTTCCGGCGAGAACGTCGGCATGGGCTTCATCCGCCTGAAGCCGTGGGAGGAACGCAAGTTCACCGCGCCCGAGTTCATCCAGAACATGAACGGCGCGTTCTATGGCATCAAGGAAGCGCAGATCTTCGTGGTCAACCTGCCCACCGTGCAGGGCCTCGGCCAGTTCGGCGGCTTCGACATGTGGCTGCAGGACCGTAGCGGTGCCGGTTACGAGCAGCTGACCCAGGCCCGCAACATCCTGCTCGGCCAGGCCGCACAGAAGCCGGACCACCTGGTTGGCGTGCGCCCGAACGGCCTGGAAAATGCCCCGCAGCTGCAACTGCACGTGGACCGCGTGCAGGCGCAGTCGATGGGCATGTCGGTGTCGGACGTGTACAGCACCATCCAGCTGATGCTGGCCCCGGTGTACGTCAACGACTTCTTCTACGAAGGCCGCATCAAGCGCGTGACCATGCAGGCCGATGGTCCGTACCGCACCGGCCAGGAATCGCTGAAGAGCTTCTACAGCCCGTCCAGCCTGACCAAGAACGCCGATGGCACCAATTCGATGATCCCGCTGAACACGGTGGTCAAGTCCGAATGGGTGTCGGCACCGCCGTCGCTGAGCCGCTACAACGGCTACTCGGCGATCAACATCGTCGGCTCGCAGGCCCCGGGTACCAGCTCGGGCGAGGCGATGCAGACCATGGAGAGCATCGTCAACGACGACCTGCCGGCCGGCTTCGGCTACGACTGGTCGGGCATGTCCTACCAGGAAATCCTGGCCGGCAACGCCGCGACGCTGCTGCTGGTGCTGTCCATCGTGGTGGTGTTCCTGTGCCTGGCCGCCCTGTATGAGAGCTGGTCGATCCCGGTCGCGGTGCTGTTGGTGGTACCACTGGGTGTGCTCGGCGCCCTCGGCCTTTCGATGCTGCGCGGCCTGCCCAACGATCTGTTCTTCAAGATCGGTCTGATCACCGTGATCGGCCTGGCAGCGAAGAACGCGATCCTGATCGTGGAGTTCGCGGTAGAGCAACGTGCAGCAGGCAAGAACCTGCGCGACGCCACCATCGAGGCGGCCCGTCTGCGCTTCCGCCCGATCCTGATGACGTCGTTCGCGTTCATCATGGGCGTGATCCCGATGGCGATCTCCACCGGTGCCGGCGCCAACTCCCGCCATGCCATCGGTACCGGCGTGATCGGCGGCATGCTGTTCGCGACCCTGCTCGGCCTGCTGATGATCCCGGTGTTCTTCGTGGTCGTGCGCCGCATGCTGGGCGACAAGCTGGATGAACCGTCCAAGGAGTTCATGGAACGCCAGCGCGACGCAGATGCTGCACACCGTCCGGATCGTTGATCCAGCGGTGAACTGAAACGAGAAAGGCCCCGGAGCGATCCGGGGCCTTTTTTGCAGGTTTCCGTAGAGCCGAGCCCACGCTCGGCTGCTTTTGCTTCCTGTAGAGCCGAGCCCATGCTCGGCTGCTTTTACCCGAGCCGAGCATGGGCTCGGCTCTACAGAAAGCGCAGGCCACGGCGCATCCACGCATGGCGTGGATCTACTGGCCGCGAAAGCCGAGCATGGGCTCGGCTCTACGGCAAGCTCCAACCCCTCAGCGCAACAGCGCGACCGCCACGCACACCACTACGAGTACCAGCGCAGCCCATTGCATCGGCACAAAGAAGAAATGATGGGGTGCGGCCTCGCCCTTCTGCCGGGGCGCACGGTTGAACCACAGGCCCAGCATTACGTTTACCGCCGCGCCAATGCCTGCACCCAACAGAACCTGCGTCAGCGGAGTGTTGCCCCTGGGGCCTTCATGCGGGAAGAAGTACGCCAGCAGCAGGATGGCTGCAATCGGCGTCACCAGCGTCATGAATCCCCAACCACGATAGATCATCATTGCAGACCGCGTAATAAACGATCTGTATTGGAACAGATCGGCTATCGCCCGGCCAAGAAGACCGTGTAGATCCACGCATGGCGTGGATCTACCGGCCGCGCCGCCGTTGCAGCGGCGCGGCCGGTCGAACTCAACGCAGCCCGGTCTCGTTGCGGGCGATCACCAGGCGCTGGATTTCCGAAGTACCCTCGTAGATCTCGGTGATCTTGGCATCACGGAAGTAGCGCTCCAGCGGCATTTCCTTGGAGTACCCCATGCCACCGTGGATCTGCACGGCCTGGTGGGTGATCCACATCGCCGCTTCCGAAGCGGTCAGCTTGGCCACGGCCGCTTCCGTGCTGAAACGCTTGCCCTGGCCCTTCACCCACGCCGCGCGCAGGGTCAGCAGCAGCGCTGCATCCAGCTTGCACTTCATGTCGGCAATCTTGGCCTGGGTCATCTGGAAGGTGCCGATGGCCGCGCCGAATGCCTTGCGCTCCTTCACGTATTCCAGGGTCGCTTCATAGGCGGCGCGGGCGATGCCGATGGCCTGCGAGGCGATACCGATGCGGCCAGCATCGAGCACGCTCATGGCGATCTTGAAGCCCTCGCCTTCCTGGCCCAGCACGTCTTCGGCCTGCGCCACGTAATCGTTGAACTCGATCTCGCAGGTGGCCGAGGCACGGATGCCCAGCTTCGGTTCGGTCTTGCCGCGACCGAAGCCCGCCTTGTCGGTATCGATGAGGAAGGCGGTGATGCCGCGCGCGCCCTTGTCCGGCTCGCTCATCGCGAACAGCACGATGTACTTGGCCACCGGGCCGGAGGTGATCCAGCTCTTCTTGCCGTTGATGATGAAGGTGCCGTCGGCCTGCTTCACGGCGCGGCAGCGCATGGCCGTGGCGTCCGAACCGGACTGCGGCTCGGTCAGCGCAAACGCGCCGATGGCCTCGCCCTCGGCGATGGCACGCACGTACTTCTGCTTCTGTTCCTCGGTACCGTGGGTGAGGATGCCATTGCAGAACAGCGAGTTGTTGACCGACATGATGGTCGAGTGGGCAGCGTCGGCGGCAGCGACCTCCACCATCGCCAGCACGTACGCAACCGGGTCCATGCCCGCGCCACCGTATTCGGTCGGCACTTCGATGCCCATCAGGCCGTTCTCGCCCAGCAGGCGTATGTTGTCCAGCGGGAACTCGCCGGTGCGGTCATGGTGCTCCGCGCTCGGGGCGATCTTTTCCTGCGCGATGCGCCGCGCAACGTCCTGCAACATCAACTGCTCTTCAGTAAAGCTGAAATCCACAACACCCTCCCGGGTACATGATGTTATGGGCCGCGCACGGCGCGCCCAGGTGCCCCGATTGTACCGGGGCCCGGGGAATTCCGTACGCCAGCGACTTGACCGCGGCAGGCGCTCTCGGCGAATATATCTCTATATCGCGATAGGTAGATATTTATGGATCTTGAAGACTGGTCGACACGCCTGAAGGTGTTCGCCGATGCGACCCGCGTGCGCCTGCTGGCGCTGCTGGAGCAGGAGGAACTGACCGTGGCCGAACTGTCAGCGATCACCCGCCTGGCACAGCCGCGCGTCTCCACCCACCTGGCGCGCCTGAAGGAAGCCGGCCTGGTTCGCGACCGCCGTGCCGGCGTGTCGGCCTATTACCGCTTCGACGAGGCCCAGCTGGACCCGGCGCAGCGTGCATTGTGGCATGCCCTGAGCAACGGAAGCGACGACCCGCTGCTGCGGCAGGACGCCGAACGTGTTGCCGCCGTCCTGGCCCACCGCGCCTCCGACCAGAACTGGGCCGACAGCGTGGCCGGCGACATGGAGCGCCACTACTCCCCTGGCCGTACCTGGGAAGCGCTGGCGCGTACCGCGCTGCCGCTGCTGGAAACCGGCGACGTGCTGGACATCGCCTCCGGCGACGGCGTGCTGGCCGAACTCGTCGCCCCGCATGCCAAGCGCTACATCTGCATCGATACCAGCGCGCGCGTGGTTGCCGCCGCCAGCGAGCGCCTGCGCCGCCTGCCCAATGTGGAAGTGCGCGAGGGCGACATGCATGCGCTGCCGTTCAAGGACGGCAGCTTCGACCTGGTGGTGCTGATGCACGCGCTGACCTACGCCAGCAAGCCGGCGCAGGCGGTAACCGAAGCCGCGCGCGTGCTGCGCCAGGGCGGGCGCCTGCTGCTGTGCAGCCTGGCCCGCCATGAGCACAAGGCGGCAGTGGAGGCCTACGGCCACGTCAACCTCGGCTTCAGCGACAAGGAGCTGCGCAGGTTCGTCGACAAGGCCGGCCTGCAGGTATCAAGCCTGGAGACGGTTACCCGCGAGAAGCGCCCGCCGCACTTTGAAGTGATTTCGCTGATCGCCAACAAGCCCTGAGCCCGAGAACGCCATGTCCGCCCTGCCCTGGTTGCATCCTGATCGTGTCAATGCCCTGCTCGACGCCCTGCGCCAGCGGATCCTGATCATCGACGGCGCGATGGGGACGATGATCCAGCGCCATGGGCTGCAGGAAGACGATTACCGAGGCGAGCGCTTCGCCGATGGTTACGACCACGCCCATGGCCCCGGCTGCGACCACGGCACACCGGAAGGTCACGATCTCAAAGGCAACAACGATCTGCTGCTGTTGACCCGGCCGCAGGTCATTGCCGACATCCATACCGCCTATCTCGAAGCCGGTGCGGATCTGGTCGAGACCAACACCTTCAACGCCACCTCGGTCAGTCAGGCCGACTACCACCTCGAACACCTGGTCTATGAGCTGAACAAGGCGGGCGCTGCGGTAGCTCGTGCCTGCTGCGATGCCGCCACTGCGAGCACGCCGGACAAACCGCGCTTCGTCATCGGCGTGCTTGGCCCGACCAGCCGCACGGCCTCGATCAGCCCCGACGTCAATGACCCCGGCTTCCGCAACACCAGCTTCGACGAACTGCGCGACACCTACCGCGAAGCCATCGACGGCCTGATCGACGGCGGTGCCGACACGATCATGGTCGAAACCATCTTCGACACGCTCAATGCCAAGGCCGCGCTGTATGCCATTGAAGAAGCCTTCGACGCACGCGGGGCGCGGCTGCCGATCATGATTTCCGGCACCATCACCGATGCCTCCGGTCGCACCCTGTCCGGACAGACCGCCGAGGCCTTCCATGCGTCACTGGCACATGCGCGCCCGCTGTCCATCGGGCTGAACTGCGCATTGGGCGCGGAAGCGATGCGCCCGCACGTGGAAACCCTCTCGCAGGTGTCGGACTGTCATGTCAGTGCGCATCCCAACGCGGGCCTGCCCAATGCCTTTGGCGAGTACGACGAGACGCCCGAAGAAATGGCCACCACCCTGCGAGGTTTCGCCGAGGATGGCCTGTTGAACCTGGTCGGCGGCTGCTGCGGCTCCACGCCCGACCATATCCGCGCGATCGCCCAGGCCGTGGCCGGGCTGCCGCCGCGCGCCCTGCCCGGTTCCCAGGAGCAGCAGGCCGCATGAGCACCTCGCCCTACACCCGCCTGTCCGGCCTGGAGCCGCTGGTCATCACCCCGGACCTGTTGTTCATCAACGTCGGCGAACGCACCAACGTCACCGGCAGCGCGCAGTTCCGCAAACTGATCAAGGAAGGCCGCTACGAAGAAGCGGTGGACGTGGCCCGCCAGCAGGTCGCCAGCGGCGCGCAGATCCTCGACGTCAACATGGACGAGGGCCTGATCGATTCGGAAGCGGCGATGACCCGCTACCTCAACCTGATCATGTCCGAACCGGACATCGCCCGCATCCCGGTGATGGTCGACTCCTCCAAGTGGAGCGTGATCGAGGCCGGCCTGAAGTGCCTGCAGGGCAAGAGCGTCGTCAACTCGATCTCGCTGAAGGAAGGCGAGGCGCTGTTCCGCGAACACGCGCGCAAGGTCCTGCGCTATGGCGCCGCCGCGGTGGTCATGGCCTTCGATGAAGCCGGGCAGGCCGATACCTGCGCGCGCAAGGTCGAGATCTGCACCCGCGCCTACCGCATCCTTGTCGACGAGATCGGTTTCCCGCCGCAGGACATCATCTTCGACCCGAACATCTTCGCCGTCGCGACCGGTATCGAAGAGCACGACAACTATGCAGTGGATTTCATCGAAGCCACCCGCATCATCAAGCAGACGCTGCCGCACTGCCATGTCTCCGGTGGCGTCTCCAACGTCTCGTTCTCGTTCCGTGGCAACGAAACGGTGCGCCAGGCCATCCACTCGGTGTTCCTGTACCACGCCATCGCCGCCGGCATGGACATGGGTATCGTCAACGCCGGCGCGATGCCGATCTACGACGAACTGGAACCGGAACTGCGGGAGCGCGTGGAGGATGTGATCCTCAACCGACGCAGCGATGCCACCGAGCGCCTGCTGGAAATCGCCGAGCGTTACAAGGGCAGGAAAGGCGCGGCGAAGACCGAAGACCTGGCCTGGCGCGAGAAGCCGGTGGCGCAGCGCCTGGCGCATGCACTGGTGCACGGCCTGGATGCCTTCGTGGAAGAAGACACCGAACTGGCCCGGCAGGCCTCCAGCCGCCCGCTGGACGTGATCGAAGGCCCGTTGATGGATGGCATGAACGTGGTCGGCGACCTGTTCGGCGCCGGCAAGATGTTCCTGCCACAGGTGGTCAAGTCCGCGCGGGTGATGAAGAAGGCCGTGGCCTACCTCCTGCCATACATCGAGGCGGAGAAGGCACGCAGCGGCGACACCGCCAAGAGCAACGGCAAGATCATCATGGCCACGGTGAAGGGCGATGTGCATGACATCGGCAAGAACATCGTCGGCGTGGTCCTGGCCTGCAACAACTTCGAGGTCGTCGATCTTGGCGTGATGGTGCCGGCGCAGAAAATCCTCGATGCCGCCCGCGAACACAACGCCGACCTGATCGGCCTGTCCGGACTGATCACTCCCTCGCTGGAGGAGATGAGCCACGTCGCCCGCGAGATGCAGCGCCAGGGCTTCGAGCTGCCGCTGCTGATCGGTGGCGCCACTACCTCGCGTGCGCATACCGCGCTGAAGATCGACCCGCATTACAAAGCGCCCACGGTGTGGGTGAAGGATGCCTCGCGCGCGGTCGGTGTGGCCCAGTCGCTGATCTCGCGTGACCTGCGCGATGCCTTCGTGGCCGCCAACGAAGCCGACTATGCCGAGATCCGCGCCCGCCACCGAAACCGTGGCGACGCCAAGCGCTTGGTCACGCTGGAACATGCACGCGGGCAGAAATTCCAGGGGGGATGGGACAGCTACACGCCGCCGGAACCGAACCAGCCCGGCCTGCACGTATTCGACGACTACCCGCTGGCCGAACTGGTCGACTACATCGACTGGACGCCGTTCTTCCAGGCCTGGGAACTGGCCGGCAAGTTCCCGGCCATCCTCACCGACGAGATCGTCGGCACCCAGGCCAGCGATCTGTACAAGGATGCCCGCGCGATGCTCGAGCGCATCGTCGGCGAGAAATGGCTGACCGCCAAGGCCGTGTTCGGCCTGTGGCCGGCCAACAGCGTCGGCGACGACGTGCGCGTGCAGCACCCGCAGGGCGAGACCACCCTGCACTTCCTGCGCCAGCAGGTGGACAAGCCGGCCGAGCGCCCGGACTTCTGCCTGGCCGATTTCATCGCGCCGGCCGACAGCGGCAAGCAGGACTGGATCGGCGCCTTTGCCGTCACTGCCGGTATCGGCATCGACGCGCATGTGGCGCGCTTCGAAGCCGACCACGACGACTACAACGCGATCCTGCTGAAGGCACTGGCCGACCGCCTCGCCGAAGCGCTGGCCGAACGCCTGCACCAGCGCGTGCGGACCGACTTCTGGGGCCATGAGCAGGCCGAGACGCTGGACAACGAAGCCCTGATCGACGAGCAGTACCGCGGCATCCGTCCGGCCCCCGGTTATCCGGCCTGTCCGGAGCACAGCGAGAAGCGCCGGCTGTTCGACCTGCTGCAGGCCGAAGCCAACGCAGGCATGGAGCTGACCGAGAGTTTCGCGATGCTGCCCACGGCCGCGGTGTCGGGCTACTACTTCAGTCATCCGCAGAGCCAGTACTTCGTGGTGGGACGACTCAGCCGCGAACAGGTCAGCGACTACGCCCGCCGCAAAGGCGTGGACCGCGCCCAGGCCGAGCGCTGGCTGGCCTCCAACCTGGACTACGATCCCGAATGACACAGAAAGGGGACGGAGGGGATCAAGTCGTTTTGGGCACAAACGACTTGATCCCCTCCGTCCCCTTTTTGCTTCATCATTCCGCGATGACCGTTCCCGTTGCCCGTCTTTCCAGCTTCTACCTGTTCTATTACGCGGCGCTGGGCGCGTTCACTCCGTACTGGAGCCTGTTTTTGACCGCGCGCGGCATGAGCGTGACCGCCATCAGCGTGATGATGGGCCTGTGGTATGCCACCCGCGTGATCGCGCCCAGTACATGGACTTCGCTGGCGGCGGCATCGCCACGACCGATCCGCCTGCTGCGCATCGGTTGCGTCCTGACCCTGGTCAGCTTCGCAGCGTTCCTGCTTCCCTTGCCGCAGCCGTGGATGTATCCGGCGATGGTGGTGTTCTGCTTCTTCTACAACGCGGTGATGCCGCAGTTCGAGTCGATCACCCTCACCCACCTGGGCAGTGACAGCCATCGCTACGGATTGATCCGGGTCTGGGGCTCGCTCGGATTCATCGCCGTCGTGACCCTGTTCGGGTGGCTGATCGAGGGCGACGGCACCACCAGCCACGCCGGGCTGCTGCCGTGGATGATGCTGCCACTGTTCGCGCTGATGGTGGTGTCCGCCTTCAGCAACAACTACGCACGCGGCGTCGGCAAGGCTGAAGGCGATGCCAGCGGATTCTGGCAGATCGTGCGGCGGCCACCGGTGCTGGCGTTCTTCCTCGCCGCCTTCATGGAACAGCTCTCGTTCGGGCCGTACTACACGTTCTTCTCGGTCTACATGGACCATCACGGCTACCGCACGTCCACGCTCGGCCTGCTGTGGACCGTCGGCGTGGTGTTCGAGGTCGGCGTGTTCTTCACCATCGGCCGCTTCTTCCGCCGCTACGACGCCAGCTGGATGCTGTTGATCGCACTGGTGAGCTCCTGCCTGCGCTGGGCCGTCACCGCCCTGTTCCCGCAGAACCTGCCAGTGATGCTGGTCGCGCAGAGCGCGCATGCACTGGGATTCGCCGCCTTCTTCGCAGCGGCAATGCAGATGCTGGCGACCTACTTCCCGGGCCGCCTCAATGGCCATGGCCAAGGCCTGCTGTACGGCTTCTCGTCCGGAGTCGGCGGCGTGCTGGGCGCGCTCATTGCCGGCCAGCTGTGGAAGATCGATGACGGCCGCACGGCCTTCCTTGCCGGCAGCGGCTTCGCGTTGGTCGGCGCCGTGCTGTGCTTCTTCGCGCTGAGCCTGCCGCTGATCCGCGCACGCCGCAGCAGCATGCATGCCCCGTAACGAAAACGCCGGGCAGTGCCCGGCGTTTCGATCATCCTGCTGGCCTGATTACCAGACCAGGTCGTCCGGCACCTGGTACTGCGGGTCGGCGTAGGGATCTTCCTCGGCCGGCGCATTCGGATCGACCTTCAGCGCCACCGATGCGGCGAACACCGCCTCGGACTGTGCCAGCACCTCGGCAGTCACCAGCAGGTAACGGCCATTGAGCTGGACCACGCCCAGCTCACCGGCATTGAGCGCGGTCAGCTGTTCGGCCGTCACGTAGATGCGCTTGATCTTGCCGCCATACGGGAAGTGGCGGGCAATGTCCGCCGCTTCGGCATTGAGGCTCTTGTCCTTCAGCAGTTCTTCCAGCTTGGCCTTCGCCTCGCGACGCACGCGCGCCTCTTCCTGCTTCAGGCGCTCGGTCTCGATGCGCTCCTCCTTCTCCCGCTGCGCACGGATGGCATAGGCCTTGGCCAGATCCATCTCTTCGGCGCTGCGCGGCTTGCGCGGGCCCTGCTGGCCCTGGCCACGCTGGCCACCGGGCTTGCCCGGACCACCATGGCCCTGCCCACGGCGCTCGCCGGGCTTGTGCTCGCCCTTGCCTGCGCCCTGCGGCTTTCCATTGTCATTGCCATTGCCACCCTTGCCCTGCGGGCGGCCGTCACGGCGGGGGCCATCATTCTTGCGCTCGGGCTTGGGCGCCGGCTTGAAGCCCAGGCCCATCAGCTGGTCGCGGAGGGTATCGCTCATAGGATTCGGATCAGTAGTGCGGCGGCGGCGGTTCGCTCGCCGGATCGGAAGAATTCAGTGCGTTGCGGACCTTGCCCAGGTCTTCCAGCAGCACGCGCAGCACGTCGGCGTTGCGCATGCCCTGCATGCGGGCGTCGGCCAACGCATCGCTCAGCTCGGCCAGCGCCTGCTCCTGGAAGGATACGCGCATTTCCAGCTCGACCAGGCGCGCTTCCAACGCCTGCTCGCGTTCGGACGGTAGATCAGACATGCAGCGAGCGCCCCCGGCCGATGCCGTAGTAGGCCAGGCCTGCGGCTTCCACTTCGGCCGGCTCGTACAGGTTGCGCCCGTCGAACACCGCCGCATCCTTCAGCTGCTCACGCAGCTTCTGGAAATCGGGGCTGCGGAACTGCTTCCACTCGGTAACCACCACCAGCGCGTCCGCACCCTGCAGTGCTTCATCGGCACTGTTGCAGAACACCAGGTCATCGCGCTCACCGAAGATGCGCTGCGATTCGTGCATCGCTTCCGGATCGTAGGCACGCACCGTCGCACCAGCTTCCCACAGCTGCGCCAGCAGGCGGCGGCTGGAGGCCTCGCGCATGTCGTCGGTGTTCGGCTTGAACGCCAGGCCCCACACGGCAAAGGTCTTGCCGCGCACGCCTTCGTCTTCGCCCTTGTCGTAATGGCGCTGGATGAGGGCGAACAGATGGCCCTTCTGCGCGTCATTGACCGCTTCCACCGCGTTCAGCAGCTTCGGCTCGAGGCCATACTGCTGGGCGGTGCGGGCCAGCGCCTGCACGTCCTTGGGGAAGCACGAGCCGCCGTAGCCGGCGCCGGGATAGATGAAGTGCCAGCCGATGCGCGGGTCCGAACCGATGCCCTGGCGGACCTGCTCGACGTCGGCACCGACGCGTTCGGCAATGTTGGCGATTTCATTCATGAACGAAATCTTGGTCGCCAGCATCGCATTGGCCGCGTACTTGGTCAGCTCCGCCGAACGCACGTCCATTTCCACCACACGGTCATGGTTGCGGTTGAACGGCGCATACAGGCGGCGCATCACCGCCACCGACTCTTCATTGGCCGCACCGATGATGATGCGGTCCGGCCGCATGCAGTCCGCAACCGCATCGCCTTCCTTCAGGAATTCCGGGTTGGACACCACGTCAAACGCGATGTCCGCGCCACGCGTGGCCAGCTCTTCGGCAATGGCGGCACGCACCTTGTCGGCGGTGCCGACCGGCACCGTCGACTTGTTCACTACCACGGTCGGCACGCTCATGTGCCGACCGATGGTACGGGCAACGGCAAGCACGTATTGAAGATCGGCACTGCCATCCTCGTCCGGCGGCGTGCCGACGGCGATGAACACCACCTGGCCATGATCGATGGCGGCCGCGGCATCGGTGGTGAACGCCAGCCGCGTTGCGGCATGGTTGGCCTTCACCATCGGCTCCAGGCCGGGTTCATAGATCGGGATGATGCCCTGGTTGAGGCCATCCACCTTGGCCTGGTCGATATCGACACAGACCACCTGATGACCAACATCGGCCAGGCAGGTACCGGTCACCAGTCCAACGTAACCGGTACCAAAAATCGCAACGCGCATATCCGTATTCGCTCCTGGATGACTTACGGCAGAACGCCCAGCAGCTCGACGTCGAACGTCAGGGTCGCGTTCGGGCCGATCGGGCCACCCGGGGTGCCGTTTTCGCCATAGGCCAGGTTGCCGGGGATCCAGAAGCGGTACTTCGAACCGACCGGCATCAGCGCGACGCCTTCGGTCCAGCCCTTGATCACCTGGTCCAGACCGAACTCGGCCGGCTGACGACCATAGGAGCTGTCGAACACGGTGCCGTTGAGCAGCTTGCCTTCGTAGTTCACGCGCACCTTGCTGCTCGGCAGCGGACGCTCGCCGCTGCCCGGGCGGATGATCTGGTACTGCAGGCCCGACGCGGTGGTCACCACGCCCGGCTGGGTCTTGTTCTTGGCCATGAACGCATTGCCTTCCTCACGGTTGGTCTGCGCGGCGGCGGCAGCCTTGGCCTGCATTTCAGCCTGCTTGCTGCCCATGAAGGCCTGAATGGTGGCGGTCGCGTCAGCTTCCGTCATCTTCGGCTGGCCCTTGCTCAGGCCGGTGCTGATCGCGTCAAACAGCGAGGCGACGTCGATGTCGTCCTTCAACTGCGCCAGCGACGGACCCACCGAGTACGAACCAATCATCTGCGACACCTTGACGCGGTCCACCTTCGCCGGCTGCGAGCCCGGTGCCACGCCCGGCACCTGCTGGCCGCTGCGGGCCATCACGACCTGGCGCAGCGCGGCATCGGTGGCCTTGGCCTGTTCCTGGGTGATCTGCGGCTGCAGGCCTTCGAACGAGCGCTCGACGGCGGTGCGCAGGGCGGCAACGTCGATCTCATCGGCGATCGGGGTGAACGACTTGGCCACGTCCAGGCCGATGGCGTAGCCGAGCTTCTGCTTGGGGGAATTCAAGGTTGCGGTCTCCTTGGCGGCTGCGGGGGCAGCCGGTTGTTGCGACAGAGCGACACCCGAAGTGCCCATCGCCAGAATCAGAACCGACGCCGCGGCGCCGCGCATTCCCATCTTCATTCGCTGCATTCCTGGAAGTGTCTGGGCGCCGACGTCGGCGCGAAAAGGAACATTGTCGCACGCATGCCGTCGATGTCGAGGCATGCGTGCCGGATATCAATGCGTGGCCGCTGCGGCCAGCGCCTTGTCGATGGCCGCGGTCAGCTGCGGATCGTCCGGCGTCACCTTGCTGGCGAACTGGGCGATGACCTTGCCATCGCGGCCGACCAGGTACTTGTGGAAGTTCCAGCCCGGCGCCACGCCGGTGGCCGCGGTCAGGCGCTGGTACAGCGGCGTAGCCTCCGCGCCGATCACATGCACCTTCTCGAACATCGGGAACTTGACGCCGTAGGTCAGGGTGCAGAAGTCCTGGATCTGCTTCTCATCACCCGGTTCCTGGCCCTTGAAGTCGTTGGACGGGAAGCCCAGCACCGCGAAACCCCGGCCGGCATAGCGCTTCTGCAGCGCCTCCAGCCCCTCGTACTGCGGGGTGTAGCCGCATTTGCTGGCGGTGTTGACCACCAGCAGCACCTGACCGTGGTAGCGCTGCTGCAGGTTGACCTGCTGCTTGCTGGCCAGCGGCCGGTAGTCCAGGTCGAGCAGATCGGCGGCCAGCGCACTGGTGGAACCGGCGATGCCGGCCACCAACAAGGCCAGCAGGGACAGACCGCGCAGGCGGCGCGGGGAAACGGTCGACAGGGGCATCAGGAGTGGTCCGCGGTAGCCATTCACAAGGCCCGGCCACTGCCGGCCGGGAATCGGCCGAACTATAGCACCGGGCTCCGGCGCCCTTGATGGCATCGGCCCAGCAGGGCTTTGCGCGGCGTGGCGAATGCGCTGCACGGGCGCGATCGGCGGTGCCGGGATGACATAGCATGGACATCACTGAATGGAAGGTGGGTGCGGATTGCCCGCTGCGACAGCTCTATTTCTCTTCTAAATCAATTGAATAAAGGGATATTTCAGCAATCTGACTGCCCCCTGCCATCAGTTGGGGACGGCAGGGGTTGCACGTAGGCGTGCCGGTGTTATAGTTGCATACAACACCAGTCACCTGAGACAGGGGGAAGCCATGAACGTCCGGATCCGTCGCAACCTCACCGCACCCGCGGCCGCTGCTGTTTCGACCCTGATCGTGCTGGCCTGGTTGGCCGCGCCCAGCCTCCCCGACTCCGCTGACAGTGCGCAGGACGCGACCGCCTCTCCGGCAGGGAACGCCAACCCCTCCTCCCCCCCTCCCCCGCGTCGGCTGCACAGCTCCCTGTCCATGCCGTATTTCTCGTTCGCCCAGCCGCTGACCCCACGGAGCTGAATATGAGCGACATCCAGTGGAGCGACGGCGCTCCCATCTACCGTCAGTTGAAGGAGCGCGTGATCGCCATGATGCTCGACGGAATCCTCAAGCCGGGCGATGCCCTGCCTTCGGTGCGCCAGGTGGCCGCCGACTATCAACTCAACCCCATCACCGTTTCGCGCGCTTACCAGGAACTGGCCGACGAAGGCCTGGTCGAGAAGCGCCGCGGCCTGGGCATGTTCATGACCGAGCAGGCGGCCACGCAGCTGCGCAGCAGCGAGCGCGACCGTTTCCTCAACGAAGAATGGCCGGCCGTGCTGGAGCGCATCCAGCGCCTGGGCCTGAGCCTTGATGAATTGCTGCCCCAGGGGAAAGTCTGATGAATAGCACTGCAAGCGAATCGGTCATCACCGCCCGCGGCCTGCGCAAGGCCTACAAGACCACCGTCGCCCTCGACAACGCCAGCTTCAGCATTCCGAGTGGGCGCATCGTCGGCCTGATCGGCCCCAACGGCGCCGGCAAGACCACCGCATTGAAGGCCATCCTTGGCCTGACCTCGGTGGAAGGCGACCTGAACGTGCTCGGCCGCGACCCACGGCTGCATCGCGACGAACTGATGAAGGACATCTGCTTCATCGCCGACGTCGCCGTGCTGCCGCGCTGGCTGAAGGTCCGCGAAGCGATCGATTTCGTCGCCGGCGTCCACCCGCGCTTCGACCGCGCCCGTTGTGAGCGCTTCCTGGCCAACACCAAGTTGCAGCCGAAGCAGCGTGTACGCGAACTGTCCAAGGGCATGATCGTGCAGCTGCACCTGGCGCTGGTGATGGCCATCGATGCCCGCGTCCTGGTGCTTGACGAGCCCACCCTGGGCCTGGACATCCTCTATCGCAAGGAGTTCTACCAGCGCCTGCTGGAAGACTACTTCGACGAACAGAAGACCATCATCGTCACCACCCACCAGGTGGAAGAGATCGAGCACATCCTCAGCGATGTGATGTTCATCCGTGATGGCCGCATCGTGCTCGATGCGGAAATGGACGAGGTCGGCCAGCGTTACACCGAGCTGCTGGTCAATGCCGACCAGCTCGAAACGGCCCGCGCGTTGAAGCCGATCGACGAGCGCAGCCTGGCGTTCGGCAAGACCGTGATGCTGTTCGATGGCGTGCCGCGCACCCAGCTCTCCACCCTCGGCGAGACCCGCAGCCCGGGCCTGGCCGACCTGTTCGTCGCCATCATGAAGGGGACCTACGCATGAATGCCGTCAACCACCCCGTCAGCCCGTTGGGTACCCTGCGCTGGCTGCTCAAGCGCGAGTACTGGGAGAACCGCGGCGGTTTCCTGTATGCCCCGCTGATCGCCGGCCTGATCTCGCTGGTGATGAGCACCGTGGGCATCGCCTTCGGCCTGTTCGCGCTGAACCGCGCAGCGCGCAACGGCGCCCTGCATGTCGATGGCGAAAGCGTGAACGTCAATGGCCTGGACCTGGCACTGCTCACCCGCAACATCAACGGCAAGGATCTGGCCGATCTCGGCAATGGCCTGGACCTGACCCTGGTGCTCAGCTCGGCGTGGCCGTTCCTGGTACTGGCCTTCGTCGTGTTCTTCTACTGCCTGGGCGCCCTGTACGACGATCGCCGCGACCGCAGCATCCTGTTCTGGAAGTCGTTGCCGCTGTCGGATACCCAGACCGTGCTGTCCAAGGTGATCAGCGCACTGATCGTGGCACCGTTGATCGCGGTCATCGCCGGCATCATCACCATGTTCGGCTTCATGTTGATCATCAGTGTCGTCGCGCTGATGCACGGCGGCAGCCCGATGGCGCTGATCTGGGGTCCGGCCAGCCCGTTGACCCTGGCCGCAGGCCATCTGGCCTGGATTCCGGTCTATGCCCTGTGGGCGCTGCCCACCGCCGGCTGGCTGCTGCTGTGCTCGGCCTGGGCCAAGAGCAAGCCGTTCCTGTGGGCGGTGATGCTGCCGCTGTTTGCCGGTGTCATCGTCAGCACCACCAAGATCATGCCGCTGTTCGGCCTGACCACCGGCTGGTTCTGGCAGAACATCGTCGGCCGCCTGCTGCTGGGCGGTGTCCCTGGCATGGACCTGCTGTATCGGCTCAGCGCCGGTGAAGGTTCGCGCCGCGACCTGGACTCGGTGGTCAGCCTGATGTCCCCGGCTTCACAGTTGAAGTCGCTGGCGATGCCGGAACTGTGGATCGGTGCGGCCGTCGGTGCAGTGTTCATCTTCCTTGCCATCCGCCTGCGCAAGCGCGCCGGCGAGATCTGATCCCATCCATCCGGAGGCACCACCCATGCGTTCCCTGCTCGCCTGTTCCGCGTTGTTGCTGTTGCCGTTGTCGGCGCTGGCCGCCGATGCTCCGAACTGCAAGTTCACTGCCGCCCGCGCGCTGAAGCTGGACGTGGCCGGTGCCAGAACGGTGGTGTTCGAGGTCAATCAGCATGACCTGAAGGTGGTCGCCAGCGCCGGCGGCGGTCAGCTGGAAGGGCGCGCCTGTGCCTCCAGCCAGGAATGGCTGGACCAGCTGGTACTGGACCAGCGCAAGGTGGGCGACAAGCTGGTGGTGAGCCTGCGCCGCGACGGCCGCCAAAGCGGCATCAGCCTGGGCAACAGCTATGCCTGGCTGGATATCCGCGGCAGCGTGCCGGACAACCTGCCGCTGCAGTTCAAGGTCGGCTCGGGCGATGCCAGCGTGGAAAACGCACAGTCGCTCAGCGTGGACGTCGGCTCCGGTGACGCCGTGGCCCGCGGTACCCGCGGCAGCATCCACGCTGCAGTGGGTTCCGGCGACCTCAACATCGATGGCGGCAGCTCCCTGAACCTGCTGTCGCTGGGTTCCGGCGATGTCACCGTACGCAACATCAGCGGCGACGCCAGCACCGGTACCGTCGGCTCCGGTGACCTGAAGATCACCGATGTGCGTGGCAACGCGCGGCTGGATACCGTGGGCTCCGGTGATATCGAGTTCAAGCGGGTGAAGGGCAGCGTCGAGGTGGGCGTGGTCGGCTCCGGCGGCATCGACCTGGCCGACATCGGCGGCAATGTGCACGTCCGCAGCCACGGCTCGGGCGACATCCAGGTCGACGGCGTTGGCGGCAGCCTGACCGTCGACCACAGCGGCAGCGGTGACGTCGATCATCGCAATGTCAGCGGCAAGGTCACCCTGCCGCGCAGCAAGTAATCCACTTCCAGACACCTCCAGGGGACCACCATGAACCTGTTGCGCCTGTTGCCCGCTGTGCTGCTGTCCCTGCCGCTGATCGCCTGCGGCGGCACCTCGTCCTCGTCCGACAAGACCGTTGGCAAGAGCGTCTCCGAAGCCACCAGTGGCGTCGGCCAGACCGTCAAGGAAGCCATGGACGATGCCCGCAAGGACATCGCCCAGGGCAACATCAAGATCTCGGCCGACAAGCAGCCACGCGCGGAAATCAGCCCGGATGGCCGCCTGCTGATCGCGGGAAAGGAGGTCACCGTCAACGACACCCAGCGCCGCCACCTGCAGGAGTACCGTGGCCACGTGGTCGCCATCGCGATGGATGGCATGGACGTCGGCCTGGCCGGCGCCAAGCTGGGAGCCAACGCGGCCGGTGAAGCACTGAAGGGCATCTTCAGCGGCGACAGCGAAGGTGTCGAGAAGCGCATCAACGCCGAAGCCGCGAAGATCGAGGCCCAGGCCAAGCGCATCTGTGAACGCCTGCCGGCGATGCTGGCCAGCCAGCAGGCACTGGCGCGCGAGCTGCCGGCCTTCAAGCCGTACGCAACGATGGACCAGAGCGACGTGGACGACTGCGGCAAGAACAACTCGGTCACGTTCTCCAAGTGAGACACATCGACGCACCGGACCGGCAGCGGCCTTCCGTTGCCGGTCGCACTGCGTTGGCGGGCTTACAATGGGGCCCCCGGACGTGCACGAACCGAATGTCATGAAGAAGCTGTTTCTGCTGCTGGTCGCCCTGCTCTGCCTCGGCCTGGTCGGCTGTGACCAGGAGTACCGCAACCACCGCGCCGAGCGCGGCAAGCCCAAGATTTCCGTCAGCGAAGGCATGGTCACCGTGCGTCGCCCGCCGGCACCGAACATCATCATCCTCGCCGACGGCACGATGAAGATGGACGAGATCCAGATTCCGCTGGACGACGCACAGAAGCAGATGCTGCAGACCATGTTCGGCAAACTGCAGGTCCTGCGCCAGAACACCCTGGTGGCCGCCCCGGCCGATCCCAACATGCAGCCGGTGAAGATCCAGCCACCGGAGGGCATGGAAGTGATTCCGGCGGATCTGATCCAGCGCATCCCGGAGTTCAAGGATTACACCGACACCTTCGGCAACATCGTCGCCGACCGTCGCTGAAGAAAAACGCCGCCCAAGGGCGGCGTTTCCTTTTGTAGAGCCGAGCCCATGCTCGACTCCGGAACAACAGTCGAGCGTGGCTCGACTCTACAACCGGCAGATCAACCGCCACCACCGCCGCCGGCGTGGATGCCACCAGCGGTCAGCGCGGCCGGGTCCAGCAGGCGCCGCAGCTCGGCTTCGGCCAACCCGCTGTCCTCCAGTGCCACGTCCAGCACCGGGCGCTGTTCCTTGTAGGCACGCTTGGCAATCGCCGCAGCCTTCTCATAGCCGATGATCGGGTTCAACGCGGTGACCAGGATCGGATTACGCGCCAGTGCCTCGGCCACGCGGTCCTCACGCACCTTCAACCCGGCGATCGCGCTGTCCGCCAGCAGTGTGGACACGTTGGCGAGCAGGCCGATGCCATCGAGCAGGTTCACGGCGATCAGCGGCAATGTGACGTTGAGCTGGAAATTACCGGTCTGGCCGGCCACGGTAATCGCGGTGTGGTGGCCGATCACCTGCGCACAGGCCATCACGGTCGCTTCCGGAATCACCGGATTGACCTTGCCCGGCATGATCGAGCTGCCCGGCTGCAGCGCCGGCAGTTCGATCTCGCCCAGCCCGGCCAGCGGCCCGGCGTTCATCCAGCGAAGATCATTGGCGATCTTGATCAGCGCCACCGCCAGTGCATTGAGCTGACCCGACAGCTCCACTGCATCGTCCTGCGCGGCCAGGCCTTCGAACTTGTTCTCGGCGCTGTCGAACTTGAAGCCGGTCTGCTGCTTCAGCGCCTTGGCCACCTGTGCACCAAAGCGCGGATCGGCATTGATGCCGGTGCCGATGGCGGTGCCGCCCAGCGGCAGGCGGCGCACGCGCTTGAGGCTGTCTTCGATGCGCTCCTGGGCCGAGGCCAACTGTGCAGACCACGCGCCGAACTCCTGCTCGAAGGTGAGCGGCATCGCGTCCATCAGGTGGGTACGGCCGGTCTTGACCACCTTGCGCAGGCTGCGGCCCTTCTTGTCCAGGGTCCTGCGCAGGTGCACCAGCGCCGGCAGCAGCTGCTCATGCGTCGCCAACACTGCCGACACGCGCAGCGCAGTTGGAATCACGTCGTTGGAGCTCTGCCCCTGGTTGACGTGGTCATTGGGGTGCACGGGGGTCTTGCCCGCCTTGCCGGCACGGTTGGCCAGCGTGGCGATGACCTCATTGGCATTCATGTTCGACGACGTGCCAGAACCGGTCTGGTAGACATCGATCGGGAAGTGCGCATCCCAGTTGCCGGCGGCCACTTCGGCGGCAGCGGTCTGGATGGCCTTGGCCACGGTCTTCGGCAGGTGGCCCAGCTCTGCGTTTACGCCGGCGGCAGCGCCCTTGACCAGGCCCAGGGCACGGATGAAACCGCGCGGCATGCGCTGGCCCGACACTGGGAAATTCTGCACGGCACGCTGGGTCTGGGCGCCCCACAGGGCGTCCGCAGGCACCTGCAGCTCGCCCATGCTGTCGTGTTCGATTCTGAAACCCTTGCTTGCAGCTTTGCTCATTGCATCAACTCCGCACTACTTCAGTTGGGGAAAGGGAAGCGGCGGCTGGCAGGGTGTCGCTTCCCGGGCTGGCGGCTGCGCCAACGATACTCCCTTGCCCGCAGCGTGGGATGACGAGGGCGGGCCAGATCGTTCCGTCTGCACGGCCGTTGTGCACGCGCAAGGGTAGTGCCGGCCGCTGGCCGGCAATCCATGGAAGCGTAGGCCGGGCGTGGTTGCCGGCCAGCGGCCGGCACTACCTGACCGGCACGTCGTAGAATATGGCCCCCGCCGCTCGCCCCAGCCCTGCCGACATGTCCGATTCCGCCCTGCTCGCCCTGTCCCCACTCGATGGCCGCTATGCCGGCAAGGTCGACGCCCTGCGCCCGATCTTCTCCGAATACGGCCTGATCAAGGCCCGCATCACGGTCGAGGTGGAATGGCTGCTGGCCCTGGCCGCCGAGCCGGGCATCGTCGAACTGGCCCCGTTCTCCGACGCTGCCATCGCCCGCCTGCGCGCGCTGGCCGCCAGCTTCAGCCCGGCCCAGGCCGCGCGCGTGAAGGAGATCGAGCGCACCACCAACCATGACGTCAAGGCGGTGGAGTACTTCATCAAGGAACAGCTGAAGGACGACGCCGAGCTGGCCCCGGCGCTGGAATTCGTGCATTTCGCCTGCACCAGCGAAGACATCAACAACCTCAGCTACGGCCTGATGCTGGAACAGGCCCGCCGCGAGGTGCTGCTGCCGACCCTGGACGGCATCGCCAACAGCCTGCGCAGCCTGGCCCACGCCCAGGCCGGCCAGCCGATGCTGTCGCGCACCCACGGCCAGACCGCCTCGCCGACCACCCTGGGCAAGGAGCTGGCCAACGTGGTCGCCCGCCTGGAGCGCCAGCGCAGGCAGATCGCCGCGGTCGAACTGACCGGCAAGATCAACGGCGCGGTGGGCAACTACAACGCCCACATCGCCAGCTACCCGGACGTGGACTGGCCGGCCTTCGCCGAGCGCTTCGTGAGCGGCCTGGGCCTGGTGTTCAACCCGTACACCACGCAGATCGAGCCGCACGACAACATCGCCGAGATCGGCGATGCCGCACGCCGTGCCAACATCATCCTGATCGACCTGGCCCGTGACATCTGGGGCTACGTTTCGCTGGGCTACTTCAAGCAGCGCCTGAAGGAAGGCGAAGTTGGTTCGTCGACGATGCCGCACAAGGTCAACCCGATCGATTTCGAGAATGCGGAAGGCAACTTCGGCATCGCCAATGCGCTGTTCGAACACTTCAGCGCGAAGCTGCCGATCAGCCGCTGGCAGCGTGACCTGACCGATTCCACCGTGCTGCGTGCGCTGGGCACCGCGTTCGGCCACAGCCAGGTGGCGCTGGATTCGCTGGCCAAGGGCCTGGGCAAGCTGGAAGTGAACCCGCAGCGCCTGGACGCCGATCTGGACGCGGCCTGGGAAGTGCTGGCCGAGGCCGTGCAGACGGTGATGCGTCGCCACGGCCTGCCGAATCCGTACGAGCAGTTGAAGGCGCTGACCCGTGGCCAGGGCATCACCGCCGAGTCGATGCGTGCGTTCGTGCAGGGGCTGGAGCTGCCGGCGGATGCGAAGCAGCGTCTGCTGGAGATGACCCCGGGCAGCTACACCGGCCTGGCCGAGTCGCTGGCGAAGAAGATCTAAGGGGTTTCCTTTGCGGCGGCGGCCGCGGGCGCTGCCTGCGGCAGGCAACGGCAACGGCAACAGCAACATCAACGTCAAAAGCGGCTCTGGGTTATTGCCTCGCTTGGCGGGGCGGGTTGGGTTCGCGGGGGACGCCGTGAACCCATCCCTGGGGGCTTGGCCGCGGCATCCATGCCGCGGACACCCC